>CAJGCU010000053.1 GCA_904501945.1 uncultured Bacteroidaceae bacterium | reverse complement strand
TGCGATGGAGTTGGCGATGTCCTTCATCAACATGGTCTTACCCGTCTTGGGCTGCGCTACGATGAGGGCGCGCTGTCCTTTGCCGATGGGGGAGAACAAATCGACGACGCGTGATGACTTGCTGTCGTTGAATCCTTTGCAGAGCTTGAATTTCTCGTCGGGGAAGAGTGGGGTGAGGAATTCAAAGCCTACGCGGTCACGTACTCTGGCGGGTTCGCATCCGTTGATTTTCTCTACGCTGGTGAGTGGGAAGAAACGCTCTCCGTCTTTTGGGGGACGAACAAAGCCATCTACGACATCGCCTGTCTTGAGGCCGTAGTGCTTGATTTGTTGCAAGTTGACATATACGTCATCGGGCGACGGAAGGTAGTTGTAGTCGCTGCTGCGCAGGAATCCGTAGTTGTCGATTGTTTCGAGAACACCGCTTACACGGACGATGTTGTCAAACTCATATGGTTTTTCCTTGACAGGCTTCTCTTTCTTCTCTGGCAAGGCTGGTGCAATGAAATCCTCGTAAGGAGGTCTTGCATGGTTTGCTTCCTGCTTTCCGTTTTCTTCCGCTTGCTTGAAGATGTTTATTGGAGTGAAAAAGTCTGACTCATTGGGGATGTCTTCGATGATGATGAAGTCGGAAGTGCCGGCTGGCTGGCTTTTGCTGGTGAAAATGGTTTGTGCATGAGTATGACTGTTCTCGGATGAGAAAACTTCTTCTGGCACAAATCCTTCTGTGCTTTTTGTTTCCTCTTCTTCTTTCTCTTCTGTTGCGAGGGTGCTGTCGTTTGTATCCTCAACTTTAGCTTTGGGCTTTCGTCCTCGTTTTTTGGGGGCGGCACCTTCTTCTGCTTTTTCAGGAGTATCTTCGTTGCTGCTGTTTTCTTCTTCCGCTTTCTTCTCTTCTGAAGCTTTGGACTTCTTGTCTGTCTTCTTGGATTCAAGGTTGTTTTCTGTGGACATTTCTGCGGAAACGGATTCTTCGGCAGGTGTGGCTAGCATTGCTTTTTCTTCTTCAGAAAGATCGGCAAAGAGTGATTCGTCTTTAGTGATTTTCATGTTCTTGTCTACTTTCTTTGCCTTGTCCTGATTGGCTGTATATACTCTATCTACATTCTTGACGCTGACACGGGAACGTTTGCGGGGAGTTTTTTCTGTTGTTGTAGCATTGGACGCGAAGTTGGAGGCTTGCTCGTCGATGATAGTCAGCCTTAATTCTGTTTCGTCCATTTTTTCTGCATTGGAAATACTCATTTCTCTTGCAATGTCAAGAAGTTCGTTTTTGTCCTTACGGTTTAATTCTTCTAAATTGTACATATTGATGATTGGTAGATGAAATCCTTCCATGCCTTTTATGGAAAGTTTCGTCTTTTGAAAATTTTCTTGGAAATTTTAGTGAGGCTTGTTTTAAGACAAACTTTTTCTTTTATAAATGTGGTAGTTGTCTTAAAAAGATGGTGCAAAAGTAGTGAATTATTTTGAAATCACAAATACTTTTGCACCTTTTTTTATAGATTTTTGTTTATATCCTCGATATAAGCAAGTAATTCTTCTCTGCCCAGTTTGTTTGCCGAACTGGTGATGAAATAGGGTGGAAGTTCTTCCCATTCTTCTTGAAGTGTCTTCATGTATTTATTGGCAGCCGCTTCCGTTTTTGTGACGGGCAGCTTGTCTGCCTTGGTAAAGACAATGGCGAAGGGAACTCCATGGCTGCCAAGGAAGTTGAGAAAGGCAAGATCGACCTTCTGGGGGTCATGTCTGATGTCGATGAGTACAAATAGACAGACGAGCTGCTCGCGTTTCAGGACATAGTCGCTAATCATGGTTTGGAATTTCTCTATGTCTTTTTTGCTTCGTTGTGCATATCCGTAGCCAGGCAAATCGACAAGATACCATTGCTCGTTGACGAGAAAGTGGTTGATGCACATGGTCTTGCCCGGTGTGGATGACGTTAACGCAAGGTTCTTTCGCTGGGTCAGAGCATTGATGAGCGATGATTTTCCAACGTTGCTTCGTCCAATGAAAGCGTATTCTGCTTTGCCGTCGGCAGGGCACATCTCGACTCTTGGCTTACTGCCAATGTATGTAGCTGATTTGATGTTCATTGTATATATAATAATGGGTTTTATGATAGTTCGGAAAGTTCAAGCCATCTCATTTCTTTTTCTTCCAGTTCTTCTGTCAAGATGGGAAGCCGTTTGCTCAGCGCTGTGATTTCGTCAATCGAAGTAGTTCCACCGCACAATGCGGCTTCGATTTGTTTCTTCTCTTCTTCCAGCTTGGCAATGTCTTTTTCCAGCTGGGTGTATTCCTGTTTCTCTTTGAAGGTGAGCTTTCTGGCGCGATTGACATTCCTGTTGCAGTCTTTCCGGCTGTCTTTGTTTTGCAGTTTGCTGCTTTCTTGCTTGTTCTGTTCTTTCCAGTCGCGATATTGGCTATAGCTGCCAGGAAAGTCTTGTACTTGCCCATTGC
This sequence comes from uncultured Bacteroidaceae bacterium, assembly GCA_904501945.1. Lineage (GTDB taxonomy): Bacteria > Bacteroidota > Bacteroidia > Bacteroidales > Bacteroidaceae > Minthosoma. The sequence goes on along the minus strand of CAJGCU010000053.1, from coordinate 14,851 downwards.
CATGAAAGACTAAAGTGTGGTCAACTACTCTGTCCATAAAATAGCGGTCGTGGCTCACGATGATGAGGCAGCCTCTGAAAGATTTCAAGTAGTCTTCAAGAATTTGTAGCGTTACAATATCGAGGTCGTTTGTCGGCTCGTCAAGAATGAGAAAGTTGGGTGCTTTCATTAGGACTGTGCACAGGTAGAGCCTTCTTCGTTCGCCTCCGCTGAGTTTGTAGATGTAGCTGAATTGTTCTTCTGGCGAGAAAAGGAAGTGTTGCAGGAATTGTCCTACTGACAGTTTCTCTCCGTTGCCCATGTCAACATATTCTGCTATGTCGCGCACGGCATCAATCACTTTCTGGTCTTCTCTGAAAGCCATGCCTTGCTGTGAGTAGTAGCCGAAGCGTACTGTTTTGCCGATGTCAATGCTTCCACTGTCGTGAGGTTCTAAACCGAGAAGCATTTTTACAAATGTTGACTTCCCGGTTCCGTTGTTTCCTACAATTCCCATCTTCTCATAGCGCGTGAAGTTGTAAGAGAAGTCGTTCAGAATTGTTTGATTGCCAAAAGCTTTACATACATTCTGCATTTCGAATATTTTATTGCCAATGTATGTGCCTCCCATTTCAAGTTTGACGCTTCGTTCTTCGATGCGCTGTTTGGCAACTTTTTCTAATTCGTAGAAAGATTCAATTCTATATCGTGCTTTGGAACTTCGGGCGCAAGGAGTGGAACGCATCCATTCCAGTTCGGTGCGGTAGAGATTGTTGGCACGTGCAATTTCAGCATTCATGTTATCAATTCGCTCTTGTCTCTTCTCCAGATAGTAGCTGTAATTGCCTTTATAGGGGTAGATGCGCGAATTGTCCATTTCGATAATGCTTGAGCAGATGCGGTCAAGGAAATAGCGGTCGTGCGTTACCATCAGGATGGACATCGTGCTGTGACTCAGCGTGTTTTCCAGCCATTCTATCATTTCGAGGTCAAGGTGGTTGGTCGGTTCGTCAAGTATCAGCAGGTCGGGTCTTTTTGCCAGAACTCTTGACAATGCAATGCGTTTTACTTGTCCTCCGCTGAGCTGCGATGCAGGTCTTTTTGCCTCATCCTCTGTGATTTTCATCTGTGTCAGGTATTGTTTGTACAATAACTGAAATTCATCATTTTCGTCTTCTGCCCCATGCACGTCGATGGTAGGTGACTGTTCCAAATATCCTACTTTAATTCCATTGCGGAAAACCATCTTTCCGCCATCGTCGCTTTCCTTGCCGGCAATGATGCTGAGCAATGTTGATTTGCCTGTTCCGTTTTTTGCGATGAGGCCAATGTGCTCACGTTCATTCACTGTGAACGAGATGTTTTCGAACAGTACACGATGCCCGATGCGTTTTGTTAAGCCTTGTATTTCAAGATAGGGATTTGCCATTGTTATCTTGCTATCATTTTCATCTCTTTAGCTGAGTATCTGCGGAATTTCTCAGCATGTTTGATGTGCTTCTCGAATATGTCCATGATGGCATCTAAATCGCCTAGACATCGTAATTCTGTTGTCACTTTATAGCCTGCTTCTTGCAGGTTCTGTGCCCATTCCTTGATGGTGCTGGCAGTTGTTTGACTGCTTTGGGCAAATGTAAATGGAATGATGTGGACTTTTTTTATTTTGTTAGTTTTCAACTGCTTTTTCAAACTTTCCAACGATAGATATCCATCGACTGTCCCTACGAACCATTCTTTGAAATCTTGGTCTTTCAGGGTGTAGTCAAGCATGGCATACTGTGAGTCCTCGACGCTGGCTGTGCCGCTGCACATCAGTATGTTGGCTTCTTTTTCGTTTCCGTAGGCTGCTGCCATGGCTTTGATGGCGTGCTCATAATCGGCAGGGGTGCTCAGCAGTGGCTCTCCCAGACGTATTTGCTTGAAGTTCTCCTTTGCCGTTTCTACTGCATAGCGTAAAAATTGCATCTCTGCACAATTGATGATGTTGGATGATTGTACTAAAACATGTGTGTATCCGTCTTTCTTCAACTGGCTGAACAATTCGTCTGGAGTCTTGATGGGGGAATCGTCGCTTGATTGCTTGATGAGGTCTCGCGTTGTCCAGGCCTCGCGAAAGTCATAATTGGGATATGCTTCTTTCAGCCGTGTGTTGAAACGATTTATTTGTTGCTGGGCTGTTGCATCTTCCGCTCCTGTGTGTACAGCAACGATGACAGCCTTGTCGGATTCGAGCATGCTTTCAAACATGTCATGCTCAATTTCTGCTAACTGTCCCAGTGCAGGAAGATGAGTGGCCAGCAGGGTGAGGAGTGAAATCAGAAGTTTATTCATATTGATTCATGTCGGCAGCCTCTCTAATGGCTGATATTTGGTGTTTTGTAATGGTCGGAACAATCATGTGTAGCAAATGTTCAATCTTTTCAACCTTGATGCTTTCGTTGTTTCCTTCCATGAGCCGGAATGTTCCGTCGCCAGAAATTCTGATGGCGACATCTGCGCAGGCACGAGTGCCATCTGGTGAGGTTACAGGGTGCAATCCGTTGCGTATGAGCGCTTTGCAGCAAAGTTTGTACTCTAATGAATGTTGATTCCCTTCTACCAACACATCGCGTGCCGCTTCGTGTTTGATGGAGAATGAACAAGATTCACGGTTGAACAATAGCCCTTCCTTGGCAAAGAAACGCTCGATGCTTCCATCCAGGCTCAGGTCTTCTGGAAGTCCTGTGGTCAGGCCATTCTCTTTGTCAAGCAGCCACACTTTGTCTGCTACCTGCAATGCGTGCTCTAAGTCGTGTGTACTTAAAAACACGGTCTTTTTCAGGGTCTTCGATAGACGGTGCAGTAATAGCATCATGCTGATTTTGCTGGGATAGTCGAGAAAGGCTGTTGGCTCATCCAGAAAGATGACTGGCGTTTCCTGCGCAATTGCTTTTGCTATCATGACCTTTTGTCGTTCTCCGTCCGACAACGTTTGCATTTTTCGTTGTGCCAATTCCTCAATACCAATCCATGCCATACTTTTCTCTACCATCTTCCGGTCTCTTTCCTTCAACTTTCCCCAAAAGCCGGTGTAGGGACTTCGACCCATTGCCACGACCTCTTCAGCAGTCATATTCTTGATGCCGGAGTTGTCGGTCAGCACGACACTGACAAGCTGTGCCAATTCCTGATTTTTATAGCTTTTGATATCTCTTCCCATTAGCTCAATGGAGCCACTTAATGCTGGCTGTAATGCAGCCATAGTCCGCAATAAGGTGGATTTTCCTGCACCGTTAGGGCCGAGCAAGCATACCATTTCGCTGCTACAGAGTTCAGCGTTCAGGCAAGAAGCTATGGTTTTGTTTCCCTCTTTAGTTTTATAGCCTGTTGTAAGGTTTTTGATTTCTATAGATGTGCTCATAGTGGCTACAAAGGTACGAATTTTCATGGGGAATAAAAAGATGGAAAAAGGGATTTGATGTTTTTGTAACGAAAAAAGCATTCAAAATGCTAAAACATTTCAATCTGTTGTCTTAAATCCTTCTTTCAGAGGGGAAAAATGCAACATTGTTTCCTGTTCTTTAATTTTTTTCGCTATCTTTGTAACATAATGACCAAAACTGAAAAAGATAAATGAAAAAGATTCTGTTAACAATGGCGGCAGCGTTGCTGATGGGCACCACTGCTATGGCGAAAGATGTGAAAGTGTTGGTGATGAGCACATCGCCAGCTGTGGAAAAGGCTGAAGATGGAACTAAAATTAAAGATAATCTGAGACTGACGGCTGGCGTAAAGCGAGTGAAAGCCGATTTGACATCGCAGAAAATAATCGTCATCTATGATGCGGATAAGACTGCATCGAAGAATATTCTTGCAGCAATGAAGAAAATGGGTTACGAGACGACTGTTATAAGCGATGAAAAAGCTCCAGAAAAACTTCCTGTAGATGGAACTTCAGGCGCTTCTAAACAAAAGAAGTGATCACTTCCCTTTTACAGTGTTTCCAGGTAGAGTGGGGTGGTTTATCCTGATTTGAAAGGAATACGCTGCAGTGTATAGTGGCATCATCGTAATGCTATACAAAAAATGTCCATCTCCTAAATTATGTTACTTTGTGGGATAAATTATTGAAAATATTTGGAGGAGAATGCTTTTTTGTCTATGTTCGCAAATGAAAAGCATCATTTAGCAGATGTTTCGTCAAATGATAAGGTGATTATGGATAAAAGAAATTATTGTGTGATATTGGCAGGCGGAATGGGGACTCGCCTGTGGCCTATGAGCCGTGAAAAGAAACCTAAGCAGTTTATAGATGTGTTAGGCACGGGACTGACACTTTTGCAGATGACGTATGAGCGTTTTTCTCGTTTCATCGATGTTGATAACATCATTATAGTTACCAATGAAAAATACTTCCATTGGGTAAAAGAACAAATTCCAGGTTTGAAAGACGAAAATGTGCTTGTTGAGCCGATGCGGCGCAATACGGTCCCTGCAGTGACTTGGGCTGCTTTGGAGGTGAAGCGTCGTTGCCCTGAAGGCAGATTGATTGTCAGTCCTTCTGACCAGAACATTGCAGACATTGACGCTTTTCAAAAAGATGTGCTGCGAGGTTTTGACTATGTGCGTGAATGCGATGTGCTGCTGACAATGGGTGTGAAGCCAAGTCGTCCAGAGGTGGCATACGGCTACATACAGATGGCTGATGCTTCTTTGTCCCATTCTGATATTTATAAAGTGCAAAGCTTTACGGAGAAGCCTGCAGAAGAATTTGCGCGGATTTTTTATGAAAGTGGTGAGTTCTTGTGGAATACGGGCCTTTTCTTGTGGAACGCAGATACTTTTCTGCATGCTGTAAAATGGACAAGCGATGAGATTGCTTCGATTGTGCAGTCAGTGGTGCTGCGACATGGCAAGGACGAGTATGCTGATGACCTTTTGATGGAGCTATTTGCCAAATGTCCCAACATGAGTTTGGAAGAAAGTGTGCTTGAAAAGTCTGACAGCGTTGACGTCATGCTTTGTCACTTTGGTTGGGCAGATCTTGGTACATGGGAGGCTGTGCATGAAGCTTTACCTCAGTTGGATATGGGAAACGTGGTTATTGACTCTAAATCGCTCCTTTATGACTGTAAGGACTGCATCATCAAATTGCCTGACGGGCATGTTGCTGTGGTGCAAGGATTGGAAGACTATGTCGTAGTGGAAGAAGGCAATGTGCTGGTTATCTGCAAGAAAGGTGATCAGAAAAATATTCGTAAGTTTGTGAATGACGCGCAGTTGAATCTTGGAGAAGAGTTTGTGTGAAAAGAAATCTAGAACGATACGAATATATACAATAACAAGGGAGGAGATGCGCAGTGCGCCTCCTCCCTTGTTATGTTTTATTGATTGCCCTTGTACCTTTATTTGGATGTGCTTTTTCAAAGGGGAATCTTGATGATGAAAAAGGAAAATCCGTGGATGGATTTACAGCAGTTTCAGGATGTTTTCTTCTAAAGTTCCCTCCATGAAATCGCTGCGCATAACAATTTCGTTGTCACGATTCACCAAGAAGAATGTTGGCAGAGTTGTCACGTTGTAGATGCCAGTTGTTGTTCCGTCCGTTTCGTGTACACAAACCCAAGGAAGATTTTCGCATGAAAACTTCCAGAAGTGAATGTCCTTGTCAAGCGAAATTTGATAAATTTCAAAGCCTTGCGAGTTGTATTTGTCATATAGGGAACGCAGTGTTCTGACACGTTCCACCGATTCGGATGCGCTATATATTGTGAAATCAATCAAGACGACCTTTCCTTTCTGCTCTGTGATGCTGCGTGTTTTGCTGTTGATGTCAGGCAGGCTGATGTCGATAATGCCTGTTTCTGTAACCTTGTCCTCGTCCACGTCGATGACGGTTTGTTGTGGCAGGGCTGTATTGTCCATCCCCTTGATGGCCATGTTGCACAGCTGCTGCGTACGTGGTGCATCAGGATAAGCGCCATCCCATGCTGTTGCCACTGTGGCATAGCATTTTACGTCGCTGCGATTGCTGATGGGATTGAACAGCATAAAGGTGCCTCCTAAGTCTGTGATGCTCTGGCATACGGCATAATAAGCTGCTGCAGATGAGGGGTCTGTGAAAATATAATCCATTTTCATGCGCTCCTTGTGGTTGCTGAGAACGCTTTCGATGCTGTCCACCTGATCTCCTGGTAGCATGTCCTCATTGCGTTCTATAGCCACAATGCGTGCTTGTGCTTCTTGTTGAAGAATGCTGATTTCCCTGATTTTCTTGCTGCTTTCGTTACCTTCAATACTGTAGTTCTTTTCCATATTAGGCAGTTGAGCCTTCACGATGATGTTTTCTGTGCTGTCCACTGCAAAATGAATGATGTGTTTGCCGATGTTCAACATGTAAAATTCAGGACATCCTGAAGGTGCGTCTGCCTTGAACGAGAAGACTCCGTTTTCTTTCATTTTTATAGAATCCAGTTGTTGAGCGCCATCCAGCGTGCTGTGTGTGAAATACAGTATGGAATCTTTTGCACCCTCGATAGTTCCTTCTACGCAGAACTTTGGCGCATTGTCGCATGAAGCCATAATCAGTGCTCCAAACGCTATCATTGTCAGTACTTTCTTCATCATTTTTGATCTTTGATGCAAAGTTAATGTAAATCGAAGACAAGGCAAAATAAATTCTTCCATTTTTCTTTCTTAATTGATGTTCGTGTTGTTCAGGACAGTTGTCCTTCCTCGTAAAGGACAATCATCTTGCATGGTGAAGAACAATTGTCTTTGCGAGCAAAGGACAACCGTCCTTTTTGACATTGGACAAAAAGGGTGATGAGCAAATGATTTTATTACGCTTTAAGATGATGAATTTGATGAAATGAATGTTCCTTAAACGCAGTTCGGCATAACCATTTAATTGTGTGTGTTCAATGTAATAACGGGTTAATAGAACAAAATGCCTTGTAATATGCTAAAAAACATGAGAGAACGGAGGATTTTCAGGCTGAGTTGTCAGATATGTACTTATTTATTCGTACCTTTGTTCGATTTTTCGTGCCTGTTGTGGCGCGACTTTAGATGTTTTATATATTAATGAACGGTTGAGCGGCTGAATGAAGGAATATTCTTGAAGCTGTGAAACTGCAAAAAGAAAAAAGATGAACGTAATTACAAAGAAGGTTTCGTTGCCTGATGGAAGAGAAATCAGCATCGAAACAGGAAAGCTGGCAAAACAAGCCGATGGTTCCGTGATGCTTCGTATGAACGACACGATGCTCCTGGCCACTGTTTGTGCAGCAAAGGATGCCGTACCAGGAACTGATTTTATGCCACTCCAGGTAGAGTATCGTGAGAAGTATGCGGCTAATGGCCGTTTCCCTGGAGGTTTCACTAAGCGCGAAGGCAAGGCAAGCGATGAGGAAATCCTCACTTGCCGTCTTGTGGACCGTGCATTGCGTCCGCTGTTCCCTTCGAACTATCACGCGGAGGTTTATGTGAATGTGAATGTATTTTCTGCTGATGGCAAGGATATGCCAGATGCACTTGCTGGCTTTGCTGCCAGTGCAGCTCTCGCAGCGTCAGACATTCCTTTCGAAGGTCCAATTTCAGAGGTTCGTGTTGCACGTATCGATGGAGAGTTTGTTATCAACCCAACTTTCGAGCAGTTGAAGCAGGCTGATATGGATCTTATGGTGGGCGCAACCGAAGAGAACATCATGATGGTGGAAGGCGAGATGAAGGAAGTGCAGGAACAGGATCTGCTCGAAGCGCTGAAGGCTGCGCATGAGGCTATCAAGCCACAGTGCCGAATCCAGAAAGAGCTGATGAAGGAGCTTGGCACAGATGTGAAGCGTGAATATTGCCATGAGGTGAATGATGAAGACTTGAAGGCTGACTTGCAGGCTAAGTGCTATCAGCCAGCGTATGATGTGACAAAGCAGGCTTTGGAGAAGCATGCTCGCGCTGAAGCATTTGAGAAGATTCGTGAAGACTATAAGGAGGCGTATGCTGCAGCTCATGCAGAGTTGAGTGAGGATGAACTGGAAGAGAAGTATGCGCTGATTGACCGTTATTACCATGATGTAGAGCGTGATGCTATGCGTCGTTGTATTCTTGATGAAGGCATTCGTCTGGATGGTCGTCAGACTACAGATGTTCGCCCAATTTGGTGTGAAGTATCTCCACTGCCAGGACCTCACGGAAGTGCAATTTTCACACGTGGTGAAACTCAGGCTTTGGCTACTGCGACACTGGGTACAAAGCTGGATGAGAAACTGGTGGATGGTGCGTTGGAGCGTTACTACATGAAGTTCCTCCTCCACTATAACTTCCCTCCATTCTCTACTGGCGAGGCTAAGGCGCAGCGTGGTGTGGGACGTCGTGAAATTGGTCACGGTCATCTCGCTTGGCGAGGCATCAAGGGGCAGATTCCAGAGGACTACCCATATACAGTCCGTGTTGTTTCTGACGTACTGGAGTCTAATGGTTCTTCATCAATGGCTACAACATGTGCAGGAACGCTTGCACTGATGGATGCAGGTGTGCCTATCAAGAACCCTGTAGCAGGTATCGCTATGGGTCTTATTAAGAACCCCGGCGAAGACAAGTATGCTATCCTTTCAGATATTCTTGGCGATGAGGACCATCTTGGTGATATGGACTTCAAGACAACTGGAACAAAGAATGGTTTGACTGCAACACAGATGGACATCAAGTGCGATGGTCTTTCTTATGAGATTCTTGAAAAGGCACTCATGCAGGCAAAGGCAAGCCGTGAGCATATCATGGGCGAAATGATGAAGACCATCTCTGAACCACGTCCAGAACTGAAGCCACATGTTCCACGCATTGAGCAGATAATTATTCCTAAGGAGTTTATCGGTGCTGTGATTGGTCCTGGTGGTAAGGTAATTCAGCAGATGCAGGAGGATACTCAGACCACTATCACTATCGAAGAGGAAGATGGAGTGGGCAAGGTGCAGATTTCTGCTCCAGACAAGACCGCTATCGAAGCTGCTATGGCTAAGATCAAGGCAATTGTCGCTATTCCAGAGGTCGGCGAAATCTATCAGGGCACAGTTCGTTCTGTTATGCCATACGGTTGTTTCGTTGAGTTCCTTCCTGGAAAGGACGGATTGCTCCACATCTCGGAGATTGACTGGAAGCGTCTGGAAACAGTAGAAGAGGCTGGCATCAAGGAAGGCGATTCAATCGAGGTGAAATTGATAGACATCGACCAGAAGACTGGAAAGTTCAAACTCTCTCGCCGTGTTCTCATCGAGAAGCCCGAAGACTATGTAGAGCGTCCACAGCGCGAACGTCGTCCACGTCCAGAACGTGGCGGAGACCGTCGTCCACGTCGCGAGGAGCGTCAGCCAAGAGCTGAAGAGCCACGTCAAGATGCACCTGCTGTTGAAGAGGGCGGTTTCAAGTCTGCGCTTGATGATTTGTTGAAGTAAATTTATATATGATACAAAAAAGGCATCCTTGATAGGATGCCTTTTTTGTATGGTAATCACTGATTTTAAAGTTCTATAATGTGTCGTTATATATTGAACTTGCCTTTCTTGACAGGCTGTTCTTGTATGGGAATGGAATAAGATTCTGTTATGCAAAGGTTGCTCCAGCTCCTTCCTCTTAATCGGAACAAGAACGCGCAACCTCGCCAGCATAGCTCGATGCACATGGCAATCCATACACCATGCAGACCCATCGATGGTGCCAGCAGAAGCGCAAGTGAAAGTCGTACAATCCAGATGCTGGCAAGGTTCATGAGGCTTGGCACCAGAGTCTTGCCCGAACCTACAAACACGCCGTATGCTACGATGCTGGCAGCAAACATTGGTTCTGCCCATGCTTCGATTCTGAGAATTTCTGTTCCTAGTTTTATGACTTCTGTATCTTGTGTGATGACTTGCATCATTTCGGGGGCAAAGACTCCCATGAAAATACCCATTATTCCCATAATGCCTATTCCTAATCCCACTGAAATCCACGCGAAGCTTCTCATCAAATCCTTTCTTTTGGCGCCTAAACTTTGTCCAACCAGAGTGGTGGCTGCATCTGAAATGCCGTATCCTGGCATGTAGCAGAGGCTCTCAATGTTGATACCGAATGTGTTTGCTGCTATAGCAACAGGTCCCAATGGGGCAATGATGCCTGTAATGGCAATTTGTGCTCCACACATTACACCGCGTTCTAAACTGATGGGAGAACCTATCTTCAGAGCTTTGAATAGCGTTTCTTTATTGGGTATGTATTGGGACTGATATATAGAACCGTATAATCCTTTGTCTAAGGAAAACTTGAGTTGATTGTCTTTTATTGCCAAGAAGTATAGCATGAGAATCATCGTGATGATGTAGGCTGCAAACGTACCATAGGCTGCGCCAGCTGTCCCCATGTTGAAAATGAAGATGAAGAGGTAATTAAAGATGATGTCAAGAATACACATCATAGCGTTGAGCAAACTGGGCACTTTGATATTTCCGCTACATCTCAGGCTTCCTGCAGCTAACGTGTTGATTTCAAGAACGGGAAGCGCTATGGCGACGATGGTGAAATATTCTGTGGCATCAGCGCAAATTTCCTCACTTGCCCCAAGCCAGTGTGGAAGGCTGGGAGCGATGGCTATACCTATGCTTGATAGCAAGAGGCTGAATACTAATCCGGAAAAGATTCCTTGCCGGATGATGTTACGTGCTTTTTGCAGGTTTTCAGCTCCTACATAGTGTGCCACTTGTACAGAAAACCCAGCAGCAAAAGCAGAGCATAATCCGCCAAAAAGCCAGATGGTGGTGGATACGAGCCCTACGGAAGCCGATTCTTTCGTGCCAAGATGTCCTAGCATGGCAGCATCAATAATCTGCATGGCAACAGAGGAAAGCTGGGCAATCATGGCAGGGAGACTCAATAGCACAGTTAGTCGCAGTTTTTCTTGCCGCGACATATTTCTTGCTCCTTTTCTGACAAGTGTCAGCAATTCGTCTTTGGAAAGGCTCATCGATTTCTTGCTATTGTGTTATTTCAGATTTCAAAGGTACGGATTTTTCTTCAAATATAAAATTCTTCTTTTCTCCAACGGAGAAATAATGTAGGATAAGCACCCTGAATGAGTTTTTTTACAGGCTTAATAGCAGGCTCGCTGGGCACGATGTTGTGTTAAATGCTGAGTTTGGGAGCACAAAATTTGATGTGGTCGATTCATGTTCTTTGTTTTTCAGGTTTCTATTTCTTCATTTGATTCTTTGAAAGCTTGTCATACAGAACGTGGTGACTCCTACGTGCTTGCCGTGTACACAATATAAAAAACACCGTGTAAGAAACTTTTCAAATACGGTGTTTTTTATATTATGCAGGCAGTGTATATAAATTAACGTGAGTTTGAACTCACGTTAATAAAATGCTGTTATTCCAAGACTTCTTTTACAGCCTCTTCGATTGCAGCACCTCTTAGGTTCCTCTTCAGGATTGTTCCGTCAGGACCAAACAGGATAATCTGTGGAATGCCGTTGATGCCATAGGCATTGCTGCCTGCATATTGAGCATTCATGATTTGTGGATAAGTGATGTTGAGTTGCTCTATTGCAGTTTTTGTATCTTCAGGTTTATCCCATGTGGCAACTCCAAGGACTTCGAAACGGTCGCCCTTGTATTTCTCATAGACGCTGAGAAGGTTAGGTATCTCTGCACGGCAAGGTCCACACCAGCTTGCCCAGAAGTCAACAAGCACGTATTTGCCCTTGCCTACATAGTCTGAGAGTTTTACAACTTTGCCTTCATATTCAGCTTCGAAATCTTTGAACATCTTTCCTTCTGCTGTCTCGAGCTGCACATCCCAGAGCTCTCTTTCCTTGATGATGATAGAATCTGTCTTAAAGTACTCGTTACCATCGATGAATGTGATGAGTTCTTCTGTTGACATAGTGTATGCCAATATGTTTCTAATCACATATACACCAGCGTCATTGAGGTTCTCTTCTGCAAATTCAATGGCCATGTTCTGGATTGTTGCCATGCCATTGCTGTCTTGTGGAATAGAATCCATTTTCTCGAAGAAAGGTTTGAGTTTGGCATCCAATTCTGTCTTAGACAAAGTTTGTCTTGCAGGAATTGAAGGTTTTGAGTTCTGTGCACAACTTGCTGCCAAAAGAATTGTCAGTGCTGCGAATGCCATGAAAATCTTGTTTTTCATTTTGTTTAAAAATTTAATAATTAATAATATGTGTTATTTTTCTTAGTGTGCTTTTTCCTTATTTGTTGAACAGCTTTTCTTAGATGCCTCCAGCAGGAAGGTATTTTGTCCAGAAGTCCGACATGGTTTTGCGCAAGTGGAATGTTGTGCCCGCTCGTTCGCTTATGCCATGGGTGCGCATAGGGTATGATACTTGGTAGAATATTTTTCCAGCTTTAATCAATTCATCTACCAGCATCTCGCAACTTTGGTAATGTACGTTATCGTCTCCCGTTCCATGAATCAGTAATAGATTACCTTTCAGACCTTCTACATAGCTGATAGGGGAGCCTTTCTTGTAGCCTTCTGGGTTATTTTGTGGCGTGTTCATGTACCTCTCCTGGTAGATGGTGTCATATAACTTTTGATCTGATACAAAGGCTACAGCTATACCTGTTTTGAAAACTTCCGGATATCGGAACATACAGTTGAGTGTTTGGCTGCCTCCTCCGCTCCAGCCTGTGATGCCGATTCTTTCTTTATCTATAAATGAGAATTGACGCGCTAAATCCAGAATGCCTCGAGCCTGGTCTTCGCATGCAAAAGTTCCGACTTCACCGTAAATGCACTTCCTCCATTCCCTGCCACGTGGAGCAGCTGCGCCTCTATTTTCAATGCTGACCACGATGTAGCCAAGATTTGCTAAGTATTGATGCCACATATTGCTAGACCAAACGTCTTGAACCGTAGAGTTAGCAGGTTCTCCATACACATCGATAATGACAGGGTATTTCTTGTTGGCGTCAAATTGTACAGGCTTAATCATCCATGCATCAAGTTCCCAATCACCTGATTTAACTTTGACAAATTCTTTGGGTTGCAAACCAAGGGCTTCCCACTCTTTCTGGTTTCCGCTGTTGTCAACGAGTGTACGTACAGTTTTGCCTGCAGGGAATGATTGCATCTCAACAATTGGCATTGTTTGTGCATTGCTGAATGTGTGTACTGCCCAGGTGCAAGTGGGCGACATGTTGTATTGATGCTGTCCTGCTTGGCTTGCGTCGCTTACCAATTCGCATTTCCCATTTCCAAAAAGTTTAGCTCTGTAAAGATAGCGCTGCGTAGCATTGTTGGGTGACGCAATGAAATATACATAGCCGTTTTTTTCGTTCATCCCAACTTCGCTAATCACGTCAAAATCTCCTTTTGTGATAGGGATGACTTGTTTTCCGTCGCTGCTTACACGATAGAGGTGTCTCCACCCGTCTCGTTCGCTCATCCAAGTGAAATATTTATTTCCTTTCAGCCATTTCACATGGTTGTTGGTTTCGACCCATGCTTGATCCTTGTCCACAAAAATATTTTCAAGGTCGTCTTGTCCAATTGTCACAGTCCAGACTTTATTCGTATTTTGTTCTCTGTTCATTTGTTGAACGAATAGCTTATTTGTCCCAGGAATGAATTCCATTCTAGGTAAATAGTTATTTCGTTCATCACCAGGTATTTCAACCCACGTTGTGTTGCCTCCGTCTGCGTTTATATATCCAATTTTGACGCCACTGTTTGTCGTTCCTGCTTTAGGGTAGGGGAAGCGCTGAATTGTTGGGTAAATGCTGTCAATATTGTTGATGATATCGAACCATCCAGTGCCGCTGGTGTTGCTCTGCCAATAAGCAATGTATTGACTGTCACCGCTCCATCTGAAACCGTCTCGGCAATCAAATTCTTCTTCATACACCCAGTCGAAAGTGCCATTTACAATAGTATCGCATCCGTCAGTCGTAATTGGCTTATAAGTTTGAGATGCTAAATCCTCAACATAGATGTTGTTTTTGCTTACATAGGCTACTTTGCGTGAATCAGGAGAAAATTTGGCAAACATTAGGCTGTTTTCGGCCAATTCTTTGCCCAGTTGATATAATATGCCACTTTTTCTGTTCAGAATCCAATAGTCTCCTCTTGTGTGATACCGCCAAACCCTCCTTGTATTGGTAAAGATGAGCACCTTCTCATTGTCAGGGCTGAGAGTCCAACTGCTAATGCTTAAACTTTTCCCGCTTGCCTTATCAATCAGCATGTTATACGGAATCAGAACCTCTTTACTTTGGTCTTTTGCGGAATATGTAACGATTTCGGGCCTTCTGTTTGATTCGTTATATTCAATTTTTGAGTAATGCTCCCCATCTTCCATCCAGTTCACCGAACTTGCATATTGGGTCTTTACCAGTCCTCCGTAAACAGCATTTTCCAAAGTTGGAATTGTTTGTGCTATGGCAGTACTGCCAATACACATTATTATATATATATGGGATAATGATTTGAGTGAGTTTTTCATCTTTTATATTTGTTAGTATTTTATCTTTTGCAAAGATAGCCTTTTTTATCTCGACGACAAACCATTCTTCCCATTTTCTTTCCTTTTTTCTCTTTTTTCTTCATTTTTTTAAAAAAGTTCTCGAAACATTTTGCGGTTATCTGAAAAGTTCCTACCTTTGCACTCGCTTTCCGCAAGGGGGGCTTGATTAGTTCTTTGACAGACTGCGAACACATCAATCGTACAGCCGGCTGCTTGCCATCTTGTTGGCTTCAGCCGTCAGAGTCGATTCCTTTTATATAGAAATACAGACATGCGATAGAGCAGGATAGCCTGGCCGGACAGACATTTATCCGCCTTTCCTTTTTTTTGGTGAGGCGTCAAGAATTCATCATTACAGTGAAGAGTTTGAT
>CAJGCU010000052.1 GCA_904501945.1 uncultured Bacteroidaceae bacterium | reverse complement strand
TGGTGTTGACCTCGTTGACGAGCACTTCTATCGTAATGAAGAGTGGTTCCTCAATTCTGGTAACCGTTACGATAACTACAAGCGTGGCAAGAACGAGCCAAAGGTGTTTGCCGGCGAATATGCTTGTCATGGCCGTGGCAAGAAGTGGAACCACTTCAATGCAGCCTTGATGGAAGCCGCTTTCATGACAGACCTTGAGCGCAATGCTGACATTGTTGAGATGGCAACTTATGCTCCTCTTTTCGCGCATGTTGATGGTTGGCAGTGGCGTCCAGATGCTATCTGGTATGACAACCTCCGCAAGTTCAACTCATGCTCTTACTACGTACAGCAGCTTTATGCACTCAACAAGGGTACTAATATGCTGACACTCACTATGAATGGAAAGCCTGTGGCTGGCAACAAAGACCAGAATGGACTCTTCGCGTCTGCAGTATATGACAAAGATACAGATGAGGTTATTGTCAAAGTGATTAACACTGGCGACAAACCACAGCCTGTAACTTTCAACTTGAAGGGCATGAAGAAGGGTGCGCATCAGGCACAGCTCATCACTTTCCATTCTGATGACATCAATGCAGAAAACACGCTTGATGAGCCAACAAAGATCGTTCCTGTGACATCAGCACTCACAGTGACTGCACCTGCACAGGATATCACAGTTCCAGCGCGTACATTCTACATTTATAAGATTAAGAAATAAACATTTGAATATTCGATTCAATACTGAAAAAGAGGGGCTTGGCGTTTATCCAAGTCCCTTTTTCTGTTGTGTCCCAATAATTGTTCAGTAATTCATACTATTTTACATTGTCTAAATGACTGGGCAGGAAAGATATTGTTTGAAAATGCTGATTGCATTTTCTTTCCGATCAGTTGTAAGAGGTGGTATTCCTTCAAGAGGGTAGGAAATGCCTAGTTCCTGATATTTGTAGGTACCCATGGTGTGATAAGGAAGTATCTCTACTTTTTCGACTATGCTACGGTATCGGGCAACGTGTTGGGCAATTTTCTGGAGGTGCTCATCGTTGTCGGTAAGTTCTGGGACAACGACATGACGAATCCACGTGGGTTTCTGAATATGTTGCAGATAGTCGAGCAGCTGCTGGTTGGCTGTTCGCGTGTGGCCAGTGAGTTGCTTGTGTAGCGTTTCGTCAAGGGATTTTATGTCTAGCAGTACTAGGTCTGTATGTTGGAGAGCTTGTTTGACATCCTCGTTGAAGATGGCTCCGCTTGTGTCGATTGCAGTATGGAAGCCTTCTTGTTTGCAGAGCTTGAGAAATTGAGTGAGGAAGGGAGCTTGCATGAGAGGCTCTCCGCCTGTGCAAGTGACCCCTCCCTTACGAATGAAGTTTTTATAGCGTTTAACTTCATCAACGAGTTCTTCCGGTGTCATCTCGTAGGGCACTTCTCGATGTGGATTCCATGTGTCTGGATTGTGACAGAAGGCACATCTCATGGGACAGCCCTGGAAAAAGGCGACAAACCTAATTCCAGGGCCATCTACTGTACCAAAGGATTCTATGCTATGAATACGAGCTTTCAATTTGCAATTATCAATGATTACAATGACTGATTGATGGTGCGTGAAAGTACGTCAAGCTGCTGCTCGCGTGTGAGCTTGACGAAGTTGACTGCGTAGCCGCTGACACGAATTGTGAGCTGAGGATATTTCTCAGGGTGCTCCATTGCGTCAACAAGCAAATCGCGGTCGAATACATTGACGTTGAGGTGGTGTCCACCGTCGGGTGTAAAGTATCCGTCCATCAGGTTGACGAGGTTGTCAATCTGAGTGTCGCTCTGCTTACCAAGTGTGGAAGGTGTGATGGCAAAGGTGTAAGAAATGCCGTCGTTGCTATGCTGGAAAGGCAGTTTTGCAACAGATGAGAGGGCTGCGATGGCACCCTTGATGTCGCGGCCATTCATTGGGTTTGCGCCTGGTGCGAATGGCACACCTTTCTCTCTTCCGTCAGGAGTTGCGCCAGTGTTCTTGCCGTAAACGACGTTAGAGGTGATAGTAAGCAATGACTGTGTTGGGATGGCGTGGCGGTAGGTCTCGTGCTGACGGAGATATTCCATAAATTTCTCTGTCACCATCAGAGCAATCTTGTCCGTCTTGTCATCGTTGTTGCCGAATGGTATGTGTGGTGTGCCTTCCTGCTTGAATCCTACTGCAATACCTCTTTCGTCACGGATGATACGCACTTTTCCGAACTTGACAGCTGCAAGCGAGTCAGTAACGATGGAGAGTCCTGCGATACCTGTAGCGCGTGTACGGATAACGTCGCCATCGATGAGAGCCATCTGATAAGCTTCGTAATCGTACTTGTCGTGCATATAGTGTATGATTTTCAGTGCATTAACGTATGTCTTGGCAAGCCATCTCATCATGTTCTCGAACTTGTACATGAGTTCTTCATACTCAAGATAGTCGCTTGTGATAGGTGAAAAGTCTGGTCCAATTTGTTCGCCTGTGATTTCGTCGCGTCCACCGTTGATGGCGTAGAGAAGGCACTTGGCAAGGTTGGCGCGTGCGCCGAAGAACTGCATCTGTTTGCCAATTTTCATAGGGCTGACACAGCAGGCAATGCCGTAGTCATCGCCATAATCAGGACGCATTAGGTCGTCGTTTTCGTACTGCAATGCAGAAGTCTTGATAGACATCTTGGCACAGTAGCGCTTCCAGTTCTCTGGCAGGTTTTGTGCCCAAAGTATGGTGAGGTTAGGTTCTGGGGCAGGACCGAGGTTTTCAAGCGTGTGAAGGAAACGGAAGGAAGTCTTGGTGACCATAGTGCGTCCGTCTACGCCCATACCTCCGATGGATTCAGTTACCCATACCGGATCGCCAGAGAAGAGGTCGTTGTATTCTGGAGTGCGGAGGAAGCGAACGATACGTAGCTTAATGATGAGCTGGTCAATCAGTTCCTGTGCTTCTTCTTCAGTGAGTTTGCCATCGTGGATATCCTTTTCGATAAAGATGTCGAGGAATGTGCTGACACGACCGATTGACATCGCTGCTCCATCTTGGTCTTTCACGGCTCCAAGATAACCGAAATAGACAAACTGCACCGCCTCGTGAGCATTCTGTGCTGGGCGTGTTACATCGAATCCGTAGTTGGCGCACATCTTGACGAAGCTCTTCAGAGCCGCAATTTGTTCTGTGGTTTCTTCACGCTGCTGGATGCATTCCTCTGTCATTTCTTGTATGTCGAGACGGTCGAGGAAACGTTTTTTCTCCTCGATGAGGTTGTCAACGCCGTAAAGAGCGATGCGTCGGTAGTCGCCGATGATGCGTCCGCGTCCGTAGGCATCTGGCAGACCTGTGATAATGTGTGCGTGACGTGCATTTCGGATGTCCTTGTTGTAGGCAGAAAAGACGCCCTCGTTGTGTGTCTTGCGATATTTGGTGTAGATTTCCTTTGTGGCAGGATCAAGCTCGTAGCCATAAGCCTTGAGTGCGCTTTCGACCATACGAATGCCGCCTTTGGGGAATATGCCGCGTTTGAGTGGTGCGTCGGTCTGAAGGCCAACGATTACTTCATTATCCTTGTCAATATAGCCTGCTCCGTAAGTGTCGATGGATTGTGGGAGTTTCTGCTCTGCATCATACACGCCTTTTTCTCGCTCCACCTTGAACATTTCGGTGAGTTTGTCCCACAGTGCTGTTGTTTTTGCAGTCGGACCTACGAGGAAAGATTCGTCTCCTGTGTAAGGGGTGTAGTTGTGCTGTATGAAGTCGCGAACATTGATTTCACGTTTCCACATGTAGCCTTCGAAACCTTCGATTTGATTAGTCAATTTCATAATATTGTATGTTGAAGTAAGTTTGTAAATCTCTGTTTCCTTATATTCAATGCAAAGTTACGACAATTTTCTCTATTCAGAATGAAAAAAAATATTTTTAATTGGTGAAATTGAGATTTTTTCATGGAAGTAGATGGCGCACTCCTCGGGTTCGTCGTGCCGTACCCGAGGGGTGCGCCTCATCAGACCCGAGGGGTACGTTTCGGATTCATTGCTGGTTGATGACATGGGGGGGGATCGGCGTGAAGATACAGAATTAAAAAGAGCAGGGCTGATGTGTGTCAACCCTGCTCTTGGAATCCTATGTGATTGGAATAATTATTCTGCTGCTGG
Organism: uncultured Bacteroidaceae bacterium; assembly: GCA_904501945.1. Taxonomy (GTDB): domain Bacteria; phylum Bacteroidota; class Bacteroidia; order Bacteroidales; family Bacteroidaceae; genus Minthosoma. The sequence goes on along the minus strand of CAJGCU010000052.1, from coordinate 13,332 downwards.
AGCGTCTTCTGCAACTTCTTCTGCTGGTGCAGCCTTTGGCTCTTCAACCTTAGCTGGAGCAGCTTCGCCGTTCTCGTTAACAACCTCGAATGGGATAACTACTGTCACTTCGCGGTGGAAGCGTGCTGTAGCCTCATAGTTGCCAAGTGCCTTAACGCCCTTGATAGAGATGAGCTTGCTGTCGATTTCGAGACCTTTCTCTGCGAGTGCTGCTGCGATTTCCTTTGCGCCTACAGAACCGTAGATGTTCTTGCCTTCAGAAACTTTAGCTTTGATAACGAGAGATACACCCTCGAATTTCTGAGCCTGTGCTTCAGCGTCAGCCTTGATTTTTGCAATCTTGTGTGCACGCTGCTTCAATTCCTCGTTGAGCTGCTTTACGGCTTTTTCAGTAGCGAGTACTGCAAAACCCTGAGGAAGAAGATAGTTGCGGCCGTAGCCGTCCTTCACTGTGAGAACTTCGTCCTTGTAGCCTAAGCCGAGAACGTCTTTCTTAAGAATGATTTTCATACTGTCTTACCTCCTATTTTATTATTTCAACAAGTCTGTTACGAATGGAAGGAGTGCAAGGTGACGTGCACGCTTCACTGCCTGTGCTACACGGCGCTGATATTTGAGTGAAGTACCTGTGATACGGCGAGGAAGAATCTTGCCCTGCTCGTTGAGGAACTTCTTGAGGAATTCTGGATCCTTGTAGTCAATGTACTTGATACCGCTCTTCTTGAAACGGCAATACTTCTTTTTCTTAACATCAACAGTTGTAGGAGTTAAGTATCTGATTTCTGATGGTGCTGCCATGATTAAGCCTCCTTCTTTTGGTTACGACGCTTTTCAGCATATGCTGCTGCGTACTTCTCGTTCTTAACTGTGAGGTAGCGGAGAACGCGCTCGTCGCGACGCATCTGCAACTCTAATTTAGCAATCACTGTTGGGTCGGCTTTGAATTCAACCATCTGGTAGAAACCAGAAGTCTTCTTCTGAATAGGATAAGCAAGTGTCTTCAGACCCCAGTTTTCTGTGCTGATGATTTCAGCGCCTTTGCCCTGGAGATAGTTGACAAACTTATCAGCCGCTTCCTTCATCTGAGCATCAGACAAAACGGGAGTTAAAATGAAAACGGTTTCGTATTGATTCATAAGATCAATAATGTAAGTTTTGTTTGTTAATAATATGTTTATTTATGCTCTTGTTGTCCAAAAGCGGCGCAAAGGTACGAAAAAAAAAGCAAGTACGAAAAAAAGTAAACATTATTTTTCTGTTTATGAGGTTTTTGCCGAATTTAGAGAACGAATGCGAAATGGAAATAAAAGTTTGATGGTAAAAATGATGATTTTTTGAACAAAATGAAAAAATCTTGCTTAAAAGTTTCGTCGTTTGGGGAAAATGTTGTTATTTTGTAACTGATTTGATGGAAATAACATAAAATAAATAGATACAATGAAAATGAAGAAAGACCTTGGTATTATCCTCATCGTGTTAGGCGCATTGCTTCTGGTTCTCTGTTCTTTAGTGCCTTTTATGAATGATTTGGCAGACCAGAACTGGTACACTTGGGGCAGCGTAGTGCTTATTGTAGCAGGCCTCCTGACTCATATTTATATGAAGAAGAAAATAGATGAGTAAAGCTTTCGGAAGAATTACAGCCTATTGTGATTCTTTTGTGAAGAAACAAAAAAGGTGGACAATTGTCCACCTTTTCTTTTTTATTTTTACTTTATTATGCTGATTCAGCTCCATTGCTGATGACAAGCTTGTAGCCTTTGCCATGCACGTTGATGATTTCCACATTGGGGTCGTCCTTCAGATGCTTACGCAGTTTTGTGATGTAAACGTCCATTGAACGTGCATTGAAATAGTTGTCATCAATCCATATGGTCTTGAGGGCGTAGTCACGTTGTAGCAGTTCATTCTGGCGGTTGCTAAGCAGGGTGAGCAGTTCTGCTTCTTTTGTCGTTAGCTTTTCCTGTTTGCTTCCTAGGTAAAGCATCTGCTTTTGAGTGTCGAACGTGAATTTGCCAATTTGGCGAACAGCTTGGTCTTTGCTCTTCTTGCCATGTACGCGGCGAAGGATAGCCTCAATGCGGAATACTACTTCTTCCATAGAGAAAGGCTTTGTGATGTAGTCGTCTGCACCAAGCTCAAAGCCCTCTCGAACATCGTCCTTGAGGTTCTTGGCTGTAAGGAACATGAAAGGCATGTCGTAGTTGAGTTCGCGAATTTTCTTTGCTAAAGTGAATCCGTCCATTCGGGGCATCATCACGTCAAGAATACAGAGGCTGAAACTGCTTTGCAAGAAGGTGTCGAAACCTTCTTCACCGTCTTGGCACAGGGTTGTGTGATAGCCTTTAGCTTCGAGATACTCGCGGAGAAGCATGCCTAAACTCTCGTCGTCTTCACAAAGAAGGATGTTAACTTCTTCAAGTTTGTTGTCTGTAATCATAAAATATAAATTTAAAGGTTTATGAATTCGTGTGCTATGGTCAACTATTTTAGTTTAGTTGTTGGTTTTTAACTTAATGATGAATTTCGTACCAATACCAAATTCGCTTTCGGCAATGATGCTTCCTTTGTGGTCTTTGACAATCTTCTTCACATAGGCAAGTCCTAATCCGAAGCCTTTGACATCATGAAGGTTGCCGGTGGGTACACGGTAGAACTTGTCAAAAATCCTTTTCAAGTCTTCTTTCTTCACACCGATGCCGTTGTCCTTGATGGAGATGCATAGCAGACCGGGTTCGTTCCATGTTTCCACGCAAAGTTCAAGGTTTGTGTCTAGGCGTTTGTATTTGACAGCATTGTCCATCAAGTTGAAGATAACATTCGTGAAGTGCATATCGTCCACGCAGACGATAGGCGATTCGGCGTTCAGAACTGTGATGATCTTTCCACCGTTCTTTTCAACCTTCAACGCAAAGGTGTGTGCTACTCCTGCTATGAGTTCGTTGATATCAACTTCTTTCATATGAAGATTAGCTTTCTGATTCTCGTGGGTTGATAGCTGGAGCACTTTTTCAACTTGAAATCTCAATCGTTCCGTTTCGTCAAGAATGGTCGATGTCAGTCGCTGGAGCAGAGTGGGCGTCTTCTTGATAGTATTGTCTCCCAGCATTTGTGCAGCGAGTGATATGGAAGAGATGGGCGTTTTGAACTCATGGGTCATGTTGTTGATGAAGTCATTCTTCAGTTCCGTCAGTTTCTTTTGTCTGAACACCAGCATGAGAGTAACGATGAAGGTGATGAGCAGGATAATTGTGAAGAGCAATGAAGGAATGAAGAACCACATGGAACGCCAGATGTAATGGCTGAGATCTGGGAAATGAACTTCCAGGACACCGCCACATTGTACGGGGTCGTTTTTGAACAAGGCTTCCTTAAATGAAAGTTCTTGTCCTGTATCTTCATAATCAGAACATTTGTAGATGGTCGCTCCGTTACTGTCAATGACTCTGAAGTGATAAGGTATATTGATGCCATTGCTGCTGAATTCTTTCTTAAGCAGCTGGTCTAATTCGATGAAGTCGATACGCTCATCCAGCGGGTGGTCATTGGCTGTGTAAAGTATGCTGTAAATGACATCCTCTACCAGACTTTTCTCTGTCGCATAGCGCATGGCCATAATCTCTTCGAGCGAACGTTTGCGGTCGTCGTCGCTTCCCATTTTTTTTGTGAAGTACTTGTCGGAAAGGTTGGTGCTTGCCGTTGTTTCGCGTGATGTGAAAACGCTGCCGTCTTTAGCTGTCACCTGATGCGTACGTTGCACGATTGAAGTGTCAGTGCTTGCATAAATGGAGTCAACAGCTGTGATAATTCCGCTTGCAGCATTGGGGCCCTGTTCTAGATAACGCTTGGCTTCTGACAGCTCGAGGCGTCGGGCTGTCTCGTACATGCTTCGTTGGGCAGACTCCTGGAAGTACTCGTGTCGCAGAGTTGTTATCTCTTCGATGTATCGCATTTGCATGATGAGCAAACTGACGAATGAGATTCCCATAATAGCGGATAAGGCTATGATAGCAGCTTTTTTCATTTTGGTAATTTAATTTTACGCCACAAATATACTTTTAATATTAAAAAAGTATGAATGGTTTAACTAAATATAATATAGTAAGGTTAAATATTTTGTATTTGTTAACCAAATACGTTATTTTTAATTGCGAAAATAGAAACTATCTTTAAAATATGCTGAGGAAAGCATGGTGTAAGGTGTGTGTGAAGAAAAAAAGAAAGGGTTACGCTTCGAAGCGTAACCCTTTGGCAATGTTTATCGTGTGTCTTTACGATTGACGATAATGCCATTCGATAGTGATATTAATCTTCGTCCTTGTTCTGTTCCTCGAACTCCTTCATCAGTTTCTGCTGGATGTCGGTTGGTACAAGTTCGTAAGAAGCGAACTTCATGATGAAGCTGGCGCGTCCACCTGTGATAGAGCTGAGTGTGGTTGAATAGCTTGAGAGGCTCTTGAGAGGCACTTTCGCAATCAGCTTCTCGTAGCCGTTTTCACTCTCGCTTCCGATAATCATACCTCTGCGGCCCTGAAGGTCGGACATCACGTCACCCATCTTGTCGCCTGGCACGAATACTTCGACGTCATAAATTGGCTCCAGCAACTTTGGACCAGCCTCTTTGAAGGCGTCTGAGAAAGCGTGGCGGCCTGCCAGCATGAATGAAAGTTCGTTGGAGTCAACTGGGTGCATCTTTCCGTCATAGACGATGACGCGTACATCTCGTGCATATGAACCTGTCAGCGGACCTTGCTCCATGCGGCTCATGATACCCTTGAGGATGGCTGGCATGAAGCGGGTGTCGATAGCGCCACCAACAACAGAGTTGATGAAGACAACCTTTCCGCCCCATTCAAGATCCACCTCTTCTTTGCTCTTGGCGTTAATCTTGAATTCCTGATTGCCGAACTTGTAAGTGGTAGGATCAGGCATACCGTCGTAGTAAGGCTCTACAATGAGGTGAACTTCACCAAACTGTCCTGCACCACCAGACTGCTTCTTGTGGCGGTAGTCAGCACGTGCGGCCTTAGTGATAGTTTCGCGATAAGGAATCTTTGGCTCTTCGAATCGGATGGCAATCTTTTCGTTGTTCTCCATTCTCCATTTGAGGGTGCGGAGATGGAATTCTCCCTGTCCCTTCACCAGCGTCTGCTTCAGTTCCTTAGATTGTTCAAGAATCCATGTTGGGTCTTCCTGTGACATCTTTTGGATGGCTGCAACCATTTTTTCTGTGTCAGCTTCGTTTTCAGCCTTGACAGCGCGGATGTACTTCGGATTTGGATATTTCACAAAATTGAATCTGTGTTCGCAGTCTTTGCCTGCAAGCGTATTGCCAGTGCGTACATCCTTCAGCTTCACTGTACAGCCAATGTCTCCTGCAACCAGTTCTTCTACCTTGATACGGTTTGCGCCAGCGCATGCAAACAGCTGTGCGATGCGTTCTTTTGAACCACGGTCGGTGTTGGTCAGGTCATCGCCTTCGCGAACTTTACCAGACATTACCTTGAAGTATTGTACACCACCGATATGTGGTTCGTTGGCGGTCTTGAAGAAGTAGAGTGATGTAGGCGCATTTGGATCTGGCTTCACTTCCTCGCCGCGTGTGTTGTGTTCCTGTGGCATTTCGTCAACAAATGGCACAACGTTGCCGAGGAATTCCATCAAACGGCGTACACCCATGTCCTTTGTTGCGCAGACGCAGAAAACAGGGAACATGGAACGTGCAGCCAAGCCTTTGCGGATACCTGTACGCAGTTCATCTTCTGTGAGAGTTTCAGTGTCGAAGAACTTCTCCATCAGTTCCTCGTCATTTTCAGCAGCAGCCTCTACGAGTGCGCGGTGCATCTCCATTGCCTTTTCTTTTTCGCTTTCTGGGATGTCTTCAATCGTTGGTGCGCCTCCGTCTGGTCCCCAAGAGTATTTCTTCATGAGGAGCACGTCGATGAGCGAGTTGAAGTCTGGACCTTCGTTGAGAGGGTATTGAATTGGGACAACCTTTGAGCCGTAGATGTCGATGAGGTTGTCAACAACCTGATTGTAGTCGCACTTTTCAGAGTCGAGCTGGTTCACCAAGAAAATCACAGGCTTGCCAAGTTTCTCTGTGTAGCGGAAGTGGTTCTGTGTGCCTACTTCAGGACCGTATTGTCCGTTGATGAGGAGCAGGGCTGTGTCTGTTACATTCAGCGCAGTCATGGCAGCTCCGACAAAGTCGTCAGCTCCAGGACAGTCTATGATATTCAGTTTCTTACCATTCCATTCTACATGGAATACAGTAGAAAAGACACTGTATCCATACTCCTGCTCTACAGGAAAATAGTCGCTTACAGTATTCTTTGCTGTAATGCGACCACGACGACTGATGATTCCTGCTTCATACAAAAGTGCTTCGGTAAGAGTGGTCTTACCGGCACCGTCATTGCCAAGTAGGGCAATGTTCTTGATTTCGTTGGTCTGGTAAACTTTCATGTTAGGTTAGTGTTATTATGTTTAAGGTTTATAGTAATTCTTAATGGCTAAAGATTGAAAAGCCGCGATAAAATTACTGCTTTTTCGATAAATAGAACGCTAAAATATTATGTTCTTTAACATTTTTCATTTTTATTAATTAAAAATGGCAGAGTAGCGTGTTTCTTTATGATTTCGAGCGACTTTTTTTGCCGAGTCTTCGATTTGTGTTAACTTTGCAATGCCATGGCAGGAATTTACGTCCACATACCCTTTTGCAAGTCCCGTTGCATTTATTGTGGCTTTTTCTCTACGACAAGTTTGGAGAAACGCCGTTCTTATGTCGATGCTGTTGTGCGTGAACTGCGCGACCGCCGCGACTTTCTTGGCAATGCTCCAGTGGACACCATCTACTTTGGCGGCGGCACGCCATCCTTGCTGCCTGTGGAAGAAACGGAACGCCTCATTTCTGCCATATATAATATATATAATGTACGTGAGGGTGCAGAAGTGACTCTTGAAGGCAATCCTGACGACCTGTCTCCTGCGATGCTTCGTGATTTGAAACGGATAGGCGTGAACAGGCTGAGCATGGGCGTGCAGACTTTCGACAATTCGAGATTGGGCTTTTTGAACCGCAGGCATACGGCAGAACAAGCCATCGAAGCTGTTCGCGCAGCCCAGCAGGCAGGGTTTGATAATATTAGCATCGACCTCATGTTTGGATTCCCTAATCAGACGCTCAATGAGTGGCAGGCCGATGTGGACAGGGCTCTTTCGTTGCAAGTGCAGCACCTTTCGGCCTATTCCCTGATGTATGAAGAAGGCACGCGGCTGAACCGTCTGCTGGAGAAAGGGGAGATAGCAGAGCTGGACGAAGAAGTGTCTGTACAGATGTATGAAACCCTCATCACGTCTTTGGAACGTGCTGGCTACAAGCACTATGAATTGAGCAACTTTGCCTTGCCAGGCAGGGAATCTAGGCATAACTCCAGCTACTGGCATGGCGTTCCTTATCTTGGAGTAGGTGCTGGAGCGCATTCTTACGATGGGACGAACCGTTACTATCATTCAGAATCCTTGAATGACTATTTCTCTGGTTCTTCGTTTGTTATGGAAGAACTGACGGAAAAAGAACGTTATGGGGAGTATGTCTTCACAGGATTGCGCACATCAGAAGGCATTCGCTTGGATGCATTGGAGCAGCAGTTTGGTGCGGCCTTCAAATCCTATTGCCTGCGCAATGCACAAAAGCATCTTGATGCAGGAAATTTAGTGTTGCAAGATGATGTTTTGCGTTTGTCTCGTGCCGGTTTCTTTGTTTCCAACGATGTGATGTCCGACCTCATGTGGGTGGATTAAAGTGCCTTGAAAACATTAAAATTACATAAAAAAACGCTTTTTTAGTCCTAAAACCCTCTTTTTTTTGTTAAAAAGTAAAAAAAAGAAGGGGCTTTTGAGATAAGATACACGAAAAGTCCGTAACTTTGCAACCGTTTTGAAAGCATATTGATTGTTTAACAAATTAAAGTAAAAGAAAATTATGAAGAAGTTGGTTTTCGCAGCAGTAGCTGCAATCGCTCTCACAGCATCTGTATCATTCGTATCTTGTGGCAACGCTGCTCCTGCAGCTGACACTGTTGCAACTGATTCAATCGTTGCTGATACAGTTTGCGCTGATACAGTTTGCGCTGACTCTTGCTGCGCTGACTCTTGCGCTGCAGATTCAGCTGTTGCTGAGTAATCAGAACAAGACACAACTTTCTGGGATTCATATCCAAAGAGAATTGGACCTGCAAGATAATGTCTCGCAGGTTTTTTTATGCCCATTCCTCTCATTCGTTTGACAATGCCAGGCAATGCCTGCTCGCTGAAAGGCTCACCTCTCATGCGATGCGCCCAGCATCATCATTACGATAAGCCCTGCACCGTAATTACGATGCAGGGCTTATTGTTTTCGTCGAACTGGCCGTTAAAATATGGGGACTTGACAGTTCTTTTTCATCTCTGTTTCAGCAAGTCCTTCTCATTGCGAGTGAAAGATTCTTTGTCAGCAGGGCTGTAGTAAAACGTAATGCTTCCATCTTCTTTTCCTGATGAATCGAAGGTGACTTTCTTCAGGATCTTGTTGGGGGAAACGCCTGAGTCGTTCTTGAATGCAGACTTGATGAAAGGCTCATTCATACAGACAAACTCCAGATTCTGAAGACCTGCCACCTGCTCACTCCCGACATTCATATCATAGATGTAGATATCGGTTGAAGTGTGGTCCCAAACTTCACCTTTTCTGATAAAATGCTTTTTCTGTACAAGATTGCCATGCACATCGTATTCATATTCTGCCTTTTCACGCTCCTTTTGGATACCCTTGAACAAATCCCAACAGACGGTTTCCACCAGTCTGCCAGCAGCGTCATGCTTGTAGTCAGTCTTGAAATGCGGAGAAAGTTCACGTCCATCCGTTCCTTTCAAATCATAAGTAATCTGTTCGACAAGATTTTCATTCGAATCGTAGGTATCCTCGTATCTGTAGCTTTCTGGTTTATCCTTTATTAGTTTACTCCAAACGGATATTCTCCTTTTCCCCTTATCATAATGGAATGTCCTGATTTGGAAAGTGTCCAATTCCGTTTCGTTCTCTTCGAATTCTACAATCTTTGCAAGTTTCTTCCTGTCATACAGATAACAAGCGACGCTCTTTCCTTGCTTGCTTTCCTTCAAGGGATAATGATAGACGGACTGCTGCAGTTCCCCGTCCGCGTTGAACGTGTTCCGAAACGCATATTCCTGTTGCCACACACCCTTCCTCATAACAGAGTCGATACAGCCAATGTGATGCCCATCTTCGTTAAAGTCAAACACATACTTATAGAGCAAGTTCCATTTGCTTTCCGCCTTTTCGTAGCAAGTCTCCGAAGCCAGTCTTCCGTCCTTATAAGAATAGGTGTACTTGCGAGGAGCATAGCTGTTGATGACAATAATACTGTCGAGCCTTTCCTGAACGGATGAAACACTTTGGGCACTTGCTGCTTGAGCCATCAAGACAGCCACAAAAATCATTTCTAAAAATCTTTTCATATTGTCAATAATTATATAAGTTCAACAAAAAAACAACGCCCCTACTCATTCACCAGCACCTTCCCGTCTTCCGTCATGCCCTCCACGCTGATATAAGGTAAATATTTTCTATTACAAGCGGCTATTGCTTTTCAGAGAAACTGGCATCATTCCCCAAGCATCCGGCAAAAGCATCACCAGCAATCTCTTTTACAGTTTCGGGAATATGGACATTCTTCAAGTTTGTGCACCCAGCAAATGCCACTGGAGGAATCTTTTTCATCCCTTCTCCAAAAATCACGCTTTCCAGCTGCTTGCAGCCAGCAAAAGCCTGTGTTCCGATGGTCGTATGACCTGGCACAAATAGATGTTTCAGGCCACTACACCCTACAAAAGCCGATCTTTTTATAGTTTTTACGTTTTCTGGAATAATCAGCGTGGCAGGAGTTTCCATTCCCCTAAAAGCCATAGCTCCTATTGTTTGTACATTGGAAGGAATCTTTGTAGCACATCCCCCACAAACCAATGTTCCTGTCTGCTTCTCGATGATGCAATTACTTCCATCTCCGTCATTGTAAAGCGCATTCTTCTTGTCCACGGATATAGATACGAGATTGGAGCAGTCGGCAAATGCACCATCTTCTATCTTTGCCACATGATGAGGGATGAAAATCTCGCTTAATCTAGATGCGCCTTGAAACGCAAATGTATCTATCTTGAAAACAGAGGAGTGGATAATGGTCTTGCTGCATCCGGAAATCAGCATGCCTGTCTTTGTGGCAATAATGGAATTGCTGCTGCCTGAATGGTATGATCTGTTCTTTTTGTCAACTTCTATCTCAAGAAGAGACGAGCAATACGTAAAAGGATTATACTCGATGCTTTCCACATCTTTAGGAATATAAATGCTTTTCAGCGACTCGCATCCCTTGAAAGCATCTCCGCTAATCTCTCTCAAACTTTCTGGCAAGGAAACTGTTTCCAGCTGAGAACAACCCTCAAAGGCTCTGTAAGAAATTGATTTCACACCTTCTGGAATCTCCATAAGCCGAAGAAAATGTTGGCGATGAAATGCCCGGCTGCCTATATCAGTGACAGAAGACGGGATACGTGTTTCTTTACATCCAGCAACAAGGACATTGTCATGGCTTCTTATGACGGCATTGCATGCTTCCCTGGAATCAAACACAGGATTGTCCTTGCCAACCACGATAGCAGAGAGGTTTACACAGCCCGAAAAAACTCCCTCGTCTATCTTTTCTATGCTAGAAGGAATCTGCACCGATTCCAAATGCAGGCAATCTTGAAAGGCGCATTCGCCTATATGCCGAATACCTTCCGAAATAGAAACAAACCTGACACCTTCGCATCTGAGAAATCCCCAAGGCTCAATCTCACAAACTTTGTACTTTTGGCTTTCATATTCGACAAAGGCTGGAATAAAAAGGCTGTCAAGCATCAATGTCCTGTCAGAGCTCATCGAATCAGGAAACGAAACTCTCACGGAAAAATCCTCTGTCTGAACAACCGAGTATTTCAAATTATCAACTATAAATGTCTGCGACCATACAGAAAGAGTCAAGAAAAAGGCACATGGAAATGCGAATAATCTACTTTTCATAATTTAAAAATTTATTGTTATGTTTCCGAGTTTGTTGCGTAAAATAACTACTCTCCACTTATTGCAGAGTAATAGTATAACGATTTCTCCTGATGAGGGTGCAGTATGCCCATTTCCGCAGTCACACTAATGGGCTTAGATGTCAGATTCATCTCATATCTCAAAGCCCAATCAGTGGAAAGCACTTCTGGACTTGACAATCCCATGACGGATGAAACTGGTGCATTCTGGTCATAAGCAAAGGATGTGCACCCCACATATTCTTCCACGCTATTGATACTTCGTCTGTCAATAATTTGGATGAGATTCCCTTTCTTATCATAGCAGAATTCCACATCTGAACTTTCATCTCCTCTGTCAAATGACAAAGCGACAAGTCGCTGATGCTCATCATACCTTCTTCGTTCTATAAGGTCTCGCTTCATCTGTTTTTCCGCATCGGGGAGTTGTTCCTCCTTCGTGACGAGCAAGCCATTTTTGCTATAGGAATAACGTGTTCTCTTGAAGAGTGTCTTCTGATGATTAGAAAATACATATTCATTAATGACTAGCAGTCGTCCTTTCTTATCATACTCACGTTCGTTCTGTGCATCTTCCTTCCGTTCGCCATTTTGATATCGGAAACGTCTTTCTCCCACAAGAAAACCTTTCTCATTATACAGAAATTCTCTGAGAGCGTTCATCTTCGTTACTTCACCTTTCATCTCTTTAGTTTTGTAAGAGATAGAGGACAAGTTCCCCTTCCCATCATAAGTATATTCTTCAAAGAAAAACACTCCTTCATTCAGAACGTCTGTGACAACAACTGAAGAGATTCGGTCATTTTCATCATAGCCATAGCCTCTCCTTTCGGAGACAGTCCATTTCCCATCCATATCCTCTTGACTATACGCAATCTTCTCGCTCAACAGACCTTCTGCATCATAAAGAAAGACATACTTCATCATTCCATACATATTCACATCTGTTATAATACTATCTATACGTTCTGTATATTTAGCACTGACCAGTGAATAGGCCGACGAAAAAACAAATAGCAAAAAAAACATGCATAATACTTTTTTCCTCATGCTTTTATACTCTTTATTTAGATACAACGCTCACTCATTCACCAGCACTTTCCCGTCTTCCGTCATGCCCTCCACGCTGATGTACATCTCCTCGCAGGTCGAATTGTTGAAGAACTCCACCTTCGCCTTGCCCTGCGCATCCGTCTTCACGTCCGGGTTCCAGTAGATGGTGCGGCGGAAGTCTGCCATCGGAGGAATGACGCTGTAGTCCTCCATCTGGAACGTGGAAGGCTTGTTGAAGCCCTGGAAGTAGGTACGGCGAAGACCTTTCTGACTTTCGGTAGTGAATCTCCTATGGGTATAGAGATAGATTCGTACAGCTCCTTCAACTTCTCTTTCGCTATTGGGAACAATATAGAGACTCTTGATATCACTCATGTAAAAAGGAAATAATACATCAAACTTAGCTATTGCATTATCTGTATATCCTGCATAATTGTCATCCATCACTTTTAACTCATCTCTTGGTGTAGAGAGTGTTAACCCATTGTCAACAATCCACTTAATAGGACGATGGGCATAAGACATTCGTCCATAAACAAGCACTAGTCCCCGCGACGCCCCTCCTGCTGGCCTTGGTAAATCTTCACATTCCGGATTGTCGAAAAGAGCATTCTTCTTGCAAAGGAAGTAAAAGATGGTAGGTTCGGGTTCCCCCCGATCGAGTATGGCATCCAGTTCCTTGTCTATGTCGTAATACAGAGTAGCGAACTGCCGTCCCCATGCCTCGTTCTTGTACTGCCAGTCGTCGTTGGTAAAGTACTTCCGCTTCGCCTTCACCGTCACGTTCTGCAGCACATGGTCCTTCTTCGTGATGGGGATGAACTCCTCTTCCTCGGGAAGCTCCTCGAAGGGCTTCTTCACAAAGGCGTTCGCATCCTGCGGATGTAGTATCTCGGTCTCCTGCGGCGTGATGTACCTCGCTCTTGGAGAGAACTGGCGGTCGATGCCCACATAGTAGGTCTTCCGCTTCTCCTTGCCCCTCTTGTTCTTCTTCCTCGTGTATATCTGCATCTTCCACTCCCCGTCCATGAACGGCATCTCGAAGGCGTAGTTGCCCAGCGAGTCGGTGCGGGTGACGCCCGTCAGGCTCTGGCCCTCCTTGTTGTAGAGGAACGCCTCCAGCTCCACGTCATTCAC
>CAJGCU010000051.1 GCA_904501945.1 uncultured Bacteroidaceae bacterium | reverse complement strand
TCAAAAATTTTTGTATACGTTTCATCTATAAAAGTAAATGAATGAAGATGTTTATCAGAAAAAAGGTCCAATTTGATAATGTTATATTTGATATAGTGAATGAAACACATATTTTTTTCTTTTTATTAAAAAAATGTGTAATTTTGCAGTGATATCAAAAGAACTATCTATTATAAACTATCTAAAACTAATATTGCAACACAAAACCAACCAATGAGAAGAAATGTTTTTACTGCAATGTTGCTGTTGTCTGCCATAGGTGCAACGGCACAGAATCCTATCATCCGTGACCAGTTTACGGCTGATCCGACGGCTCGCGTATTCAACAACAAGGTGTATCTCTATCCATCACACGACATCAAGCCTCCTGTTGGACAGCGACAGGATTGGTTCTGTATGGAAGATTACCACGTTTTTTCATCAGAGAATCTGACCGACTGGACAGACCATGGCATGATTGTTACCCAGAACAAAGTGCCTTGGGTAAGACCTGATTCTTATTCTATGTGGGCGCCAGATTGCGTTTACAGAAACGGGAAGTACTATTTCTATTTCCCATCTGCTCCAGCGCAAGGTGGAGGCTTTGCTGTTGGTGTAGCCATAGCAGACAATCCAGAGGGACCATTCATTCCTGAGCCAGAACCAATTAAAGGAATTAATGGCATCGACCCATGTGTGCTTCAGGCTTCAGATGGCAATGCTTATATTTTCTGGGGTGCAGGACGCTGTGCTAAACTCAAGGAAAACATGAAGGAACTCGCTGACGATAATCCAAAGGAAATCGTTAAGTGGGGTAATCGCGAAATGGAGATGGTAGGCGTAAACTGTCTTAAAGACTTGCCTAACCGCCAGGCTGAAGGCCCATTTGCTTTCGAGTATAATGGAAATTATTACCTGACTTATCCATACGTGAGAGAAAATACAGAAGTTCTCGCATACGCTATGAGCAAGAATCCAATGGGTCCATACGAATATAAGGGACTTATCATGGCAGAGCACGCTAACGGCTGCTGGACAAACCATCACAGCATCATTAATTATAAGGGTCAATGGTATCTGTTCTATCACCACAATGCTTACTCTCCAAAGGACGACAAGCGTCGTTCTGCTCAGATTGAGAAATTGTACTTCAATGCTGACGGAACAATTCAGGAAGTGAAGCCTACATTGCGTGGCGTGGGTATCAGCAAGGCTACTAAGCGAATCGAGTTTGACCGCTACAGCAAGGCAAGCAAGGGTGTGGAAATCGCATTCCTTGACACGCTGAACACTTTCGAAGGCTGGGAAGCAGCACTTCCATCTAAGGGCAGCTGGATTTCTTATAATGATGTAGATTTCACTGGACTGAACAATAGCTACATGATTGCTAACGTGATGGCTCATGAAAATACCGAATTCACAATTAGAGAAGGTAGCGCTAAAGGTAAGGTGATTGCTAAGGGCAAGATTGTTTGCAAGACAGAAGGTGTGCGTCCTCGCGACTACAGTGGCCGCTGGATGAATGTGACAGCTCCTGTACAATACATACCAAAGGGTGTTGTTGACCTGTACTTCTGCTGTGACGGTGCTGCTGTGCATGTGGACTGGGTACAGTTTAAGAACCGTGAAAAGTATTACTCTCCTGCTGCTGCAACGGCAGCAAAGCCAGATGCTGATGGCTTTATTCGCCGCTGGTTAGTGTTGGAGCCTATCAATAAGCCTAACCCAACAAACACTGTGTTTACTGACAGCTATCTGCGTGACGCTTTTGGCAAGGAATATTACAAAGGACAGTTCACTACAGTTCCTGTTGACGGACAGAAGGTGAAGGTGGAAAAGCAGACGCTGAAATGGCATGCGCTGGACAGCGAGAAGTACAACCTGAAGCTGTTCCGTTTTGCTGAAGAAAAAAGTGAGCAGGTATACGGTGTGCTCTTCTGGGCTGTAACTATCATTGATTGCGAGGAAGATATTAAAGATGTACGTTTGGCAGTAGGTTCAAACTCAGCATCAATGTGGTGGCTGAATGGCGAAGAAGCGTTGTTGCTTTCAGGTGACCGCCGCATGGTGAAGGACGATGGTATGTCACCACGTTTGACATTGAAGAAGGGTCGCAACATCCTTCGCGGTGCCGTTATCAACGGACCTGGCATGAGTGACTTCTGTGTTCGCTTCATCGACGAAAAGGGACAGCCTGTAAAGAATATTAGCATTAACCACAAATAATTTAAAATAAGGAAAGAAATGAAAAATCTTCGCAATATATTGAGTGCCGCAACAATGCTGATGGCACTTTCATCTCAAGCACAAGTAGGACAGCCATATATCCACGACCCTTCAACACTTGCTGAATGTGATGGCAAGTACTATACTTTCGGCACAGGAAGTGGCGGACTGATTTCAGAGGACGGGTGGTCATGGAAAGGCGGTGCAGTTCGCCCAGGTGGCGGTGCTGCTCCTGACGTACTGAAAATTGGTGACAGATACCTTGTCATCTATGGTGCAACAGGTGGCGGTCTGGGCGGCGGACACAATGGTCGTATCTTGACAATGTGGAACGAGACTCTTGACCCTAACTCCCCTAAGTTCAAGTACACTGATGCTATTGAAGTGGCTGCATCTGACGGTTTGGAAGACAATGACGCTATTGACCCAGGATTGTTGCTCGACCCAACTACAGGACGCCTGTGGGCAAGCTACGGTACTTACTTCGGTAACATTCGTCTGATTGAGCTTGATCCTAAGACGGGTAAGCGTGTTGAAGGTAACGAGCCACTCGACATCGCTATCGACTGTGAGGCTACAGACCTTATTTATCGTGATGGATGGTACTATCTGCTAGGTACTCACGGCACTTGCTGCGATGGTGTAAACTCTACTTATAATATTGTAGTAGGTCGTTCACGCAAGGTAACAGGCCCTTACATCGACAATGTTGGTCGTGACATGTTCCATGGTGGTGGCAAGATGGTTATTGCTGCAGGCGACCGTGTGTGTGGTCCTGGTCACTTCGGACGTACTGTGATTGACGAAGGTGTAGAAGTGATGTCATGCCACTATGAAGCAGATTTTGAACAAGGCGGAAGAAGCGTATTAGGCATTCGTCCACTGCTCTGGAAGAATGGATGGCCTGTTGCTGGCGACCGTTTCAAGGAGGGGACTTATGAAATCGAGTCTGAACGCCGCGGATACGCGCTGGAGCTTGCAGTGGATTTTGTTCGTATGAAGCAGGAGCGTCAAGCTTGGTTCAGACAGGAAAACAATACACCAATTAAGCCTGTACCAAACCAGACATTGGAAGAAGTGATTGACACATGGCCAAAGGGTGACATCCCTGCACGCATTGGTGATTACATGTTCCGCCCTCATCAGAAGTGGACAATCACGGCAGTTCCTGAAGCAGGAGGCTACTTGAGCAATCCTTACTTCAAGATTACTATTGAGGGAACAAACCGTGCACTGGCTGCTACAGACAAGACTGAAGTGACAACTGTTCCAGAGTTTACTGGTGCAGACGAACAGCTGTGGCGTATCGAACAACTGACCGACGGAACATTCCGTATCATGCCAAAGGTTATCCCAGGCCGAAAGGGCATCAACACAAAGTTTGTCCTCTACTCTGCAGGAGACAGCACACCAACTTTGGCTGAATATGACTTTAACTCAGACAATTCAAAGTGGAATTTCCGCAACCACTAATCAAAAGGATGTGAAAAAACATTCTTTGAAAGGTCATTGAAAATCAGTATAGGGGGATTATGTGCGTATCATAATCCCCCTTAATCATCTAAAACATGAAAAACTATGGCAGAGTCAAAAATGCGTGTCGGCATCGTGGGCGCAGGATGGATTGCTGAAAAATGTGCCATTACACTGAATGGGATAGAGGGAATAGATTGCTATGCCATTGCCTCGCGTTCACAAGAAAAAGCAAATGCTTTTGCTGCAAAGTGGGGAGTTCTGAAAGCTTATGGTTCTTATTCAGAACTTATTCAAGATGAGCAAGTAGATTTGGTATATGTAGCCACCCCTCATTCACATCATTATGATATTACGCGTGAAGCCATTTTAGCAGACAAACCTTGCCTGGTGGAAAAGGCTTTTATGGCTAATCTCCGTCAAAGCCAGGACATTGTACAGTTAGCGAGGGAGCGGAAAGTTTTCATTGCTGAAGCCATCTGGACAAGATACCAGCCGGCTGTTCAAATGATTCGACAATTGATTGCCAGCAACAGAATCGGCACTCCTCGACTGATTACTGCAACATTGGGTTACAGCATGGGTGACAAGCCGCGCATCATGCGTCCGGACTTATGTGGAGGCGCATTGCTCGACTTAGGTGTCTATGCTATTAATTTTGTACGTATGTTCTGTGACAGTGCTATTGAAAACATTGAATCACAATGTGTCAAATCCGATACAGGAATGGATCTCAGCAATGCTATTTCGATGCGTCTTGCTAATGGGGTTCTCGCCAATGTACAGTCATCAGCCTGTTGTGTTGGCGATAATATTGGCGTGATAGCAGGTACAGATGGTAATCTGATTATCGACAACATTAATAATCCTCAGCATATCCGTGTAAACACACATGATCGTGTTTTTGTGGAAGATATTGCTGTACCTCAGCAGATTACAGGCTATGAATATCAATTCATTGCCTGCAAGGAAGCCCTTGCTCAAGGATTGTTGGAGCCAATTCAAATGCCGCTTGAAGAAACACTCTACATTATGCAGCTCATGGATGAACTGCGTAAGAAGTGGGGAGTTGTCTATCCTTACGATTAGGAGGCTGGTAAAGGTTACATGATTGACATTTTTCATCTTCTTTAATATCATTATTATAGCGTGATATTCAATTCTACAAGAAAGTAGGATTTACATAACAGAATGAATGATGATATTAAAAGCAATTTTTGATGATTTGTTTGTATATGTCCCGAAACTTAACGTATTTTGTAAAATAATTAATAAACTAATTTTAAAACTCTAATACATAAAAACATGAAAAGTTTTATTAGACTTGCTTTAGGCTTGACCATTTTATGCTTTTACGCTTGCGAAAAAGCTGTTTCTTTGGAAGATTATACAGACTCAGCCAATGCCACACTCTATGTGCGCACGATGGCTGTTTCCACAAGCGAGGAAGAGGATATAAGCTACCCTATACAAGTGTATGTCTTTAACGGGCAGAAATGTGCCGCTTTGCAGACTATTACTGATGAGAGCCAGACTCTTAGCATACCGTTGGTGGAGGGTAATTACTCGGTTCTTGCTATAGGCGGAGCATCTTCTGACACTTATAGTTTGCCGACTCAGGCAAATGCTGTTCCTTCTATGGAAATAACGCTTCAAGAAGGCAAAAGCCATGCAGACCTGATGTTGGCAAAGAGCAATGTTACACTTGTTGATGGCGGAACCAATACATTGACCCTTGCCATGGAAAGAAAGGTGATGCAGCTGCAAAGTGTGGTTTTGGAGGGAATACCTTCTGCAGCAACAGCCGTATCAGTGACCATCTCTCCATTGTGGGAAAAGTTGAATGGAACTGACTTTGCAGGAGAGACAGGAGCACTGACGGTGGCACTGACAAAAGAAACTGGAAGCAGAACATGGAAACTTGCTAATTCGCAATATCTGCTTCCTCCTTCTGACAGCCCGACCGCAATAACTGTGAATGTAGTCAAATCGGAAGGAACATCCAGCTATACGTATAACACAGCAGAACAGCTGGAGGAAGGATATAAAATCAATATTGAGGGTACTTATACAGAAGCAATTGGTGTCACGCTAGGTGGAACTATTACCGGTTCTGTATGGAAAGGCGAGAAGAATATCTCGTTTGAGTTCAATGAAAGTGGTAGCACTGGGGTAGAAGATGAGAATACAGGCAATGAAGGCGGTGCAGGAGAAGGAGAAAGCTCGGAAGAAGAAACCCCTGTTATAGGCGATATTCCAGCTGTTGGCAGCATTTATCAGGGTTGTTATGTTCTTTCTGTTAGTAAAACAGATGGCACAGCTGAAGTATTGCTTCTTTCGCCCAATCCGAAGGTCATGAGCTATGCTGACAAAATCGAATCTGATGCGGCATTGGCTGCTATAGATGCGGCATTGCCCGATTGTGCCGTAGATGGTATCAGTGGCTGGCGATTGATGACAGAAGAAGAGGCTAACATTGTGCTTCAGCATAGAACTTCAATTCCCAATTTTGATAAGTCTGGAAAATATTTATATACGAATGCTGAAGGGGAATTGAGAGTCGGTACCATTCAAACCACTGTTTCAAATGGCTGGACTTTCAACAAAGGCGACATCCTTCGTCCCGTTGCTATTATCCAAATCCAGGCAGAAGAGTAAGATTCTTACAGCGTACCCCTCGGGTACGATACATCGCACCCCTCGGGTCCGCTATGTCGGACTCGAGGGGTGCGGTTTTTATTGAACGAAGAAAATCGTTGGATTTACTTTTTCTTTCCTCTTCCTTTTTCGAGATATTGTTGCAGGGCATCAAGGTCGGAATGCTGGGTGATGTCGTATTCTGCTTGGTCGTAGTTGCCTTGCACGAGCGTGACTGTACCGTCCTTGGCAAGGTAGAATGCATCAAATCCGAAGAATTTCTTGACGAAGGAAACTCGTTTGCGAGGGTCTTGTCCAAGGATGACGGAATAGAATTCTTTGCGGGTGTCGCAGCCCACTTGGAGTAGGGATCGGATGTCGTAATAGTCACCAAGCTTCTGCTGTGCTGTGTCTATTTTTGTGGTGTTGTTGGTTACACAGACAAGCACGGCGTTTTTCTTGTTGCGGTCTTCTTTCTTTTTCTTCTCTGATACCTTAATCTGGTCGAAGCCCTCTCCCCACACGCCGCTGGCGTCGGTCATGCTGACGAAGGCATAGGGGTCGATGCTCTTGATCATGCGCTGGATGACGAATTGTTCGCGGCGGCGGACTACGCTGACGATGACTTTGCGGTCGGTGCGTGTGTACCATCCTTGTCCGTCGAGCATGGTGACGCCGTGGTGCATCTTGACGATGGCGTCGGCGATGGCGTCGGGGTTGCGTGAGAATATCATGAACTGTACGGACTGGTGGCGTCGGCGCATCCAGTAGTCGATAGTGGTGGCGCAGATGAAAAGCATGACGAAACCGTAGATGACACGGAACCAGTCATGGAAGATGAAGTAGCAGGAGGAGATGATGACGATGTCGCAAGCCATGATGACGGAGCCGAGCGACATGGTCTTGTATTTGTTGACGATGGCGGCGATGATGTCGGTTCCTCCTGTTGAGCCGTTGTTTTCGAAGCATACGCCTACACCTATGCCGCAGAAAATGGCTCCTAAGACGCAGGCCATGAAAGACTCTTCGCCAATAAACTTGGGCAGCATCATTTCGCCTGGGTTGGCAGGGTCGGGTATTTCAATGATGCGTTGCAGCAGCCACAGGATGAAGGTCATGAAGAATACGGCGTAGATGGTTTTGAAGCAGAACCTTATGCCAAGCACTTTAATGGCAGCGACGAGGAGGGCTGCATTGATAATGATGTAGGTGACTTGCACTTCTATGCCTGTGGCGTAGTAAACGATGGATGCAATACCGGCAACGCCTCCTGTTGTCAAGTTGTAGGGGAGCATGAAGATGGTAACGCCCATAGCATAAAGGATTACGCCCAACGAGATGAGGGCGTAATCCTTTAATTCATGCATGATATATGACTTTGTCATTGAAGGGGTAAGTTTTTAAGTTCTTAGGTTTGTATAACCGTATATAGCCGTAAAATCTTATATTAGCCGACCCGCGAAGCTTCCGTCAAACTGGGTGATACGGAGCTTGCGGAAGTCGAGCTGTTATTTTTTCAAGACGATGTTAATCATTTTGCCTGGAACCACGATAACTTTTGCTACGGTGAAGCCTTCCATCCACTTGGCTGATTGCGGATTTTCCAGTGCAGCCTTTTCAGCTTCTTCCTTGCTGATGTCAGCTGGGAATTCCATTGGGAAACGCGCCTTTCCGTTGAATGCGACCATCATCTTGACAGCGTCTTCTTTGAGGTATTCCTCGTTCAATGCTGGCCACTGGGCATCGCAAACGGTGGTGTCGTGACCCAGCAGCTGCCAGAGTTCTTCGGCCAGGTGTGGACAGAAGGGGGCGAGCAGGACAGCAAGTGTCTCCTTCACTTCGCGGCTGGCATTCTTCAGTTTTGTCAGTTCGTTGAGACATACCATGAATGCAGCAATAGAGGTGTTGTAAGAGAATTGCTCGATGTCGCCTGACACTTTCTTGATGAGCGTGTGGAGTGCCTTGAGCTCTTCCTTGCTGGGGGCTTCGTCTGTCACGTTGATTTTTCCGTCCTCTGTTGTCATGAATTTCCAGAGTTTCTTGAGGAAGCGGTGACAGCCGTCAATACCGTTGGTGTCCCAAGGCTTGCTCTGTTCTACAGGGCCGAGGAACATTTCGTAGAGACGCAGCGTGTCAGCACCAAAACGTTCTACAATCATGTCGGGATTGACCACGTTGAACATACTCTTTGACATCTTTTCGACAGCCCATCCACAGATGTACTTGCCTTCGTCGTTGAGGATGAATTCTGCAGTCTCGTACTCTGGACGCCATGCTTTGAATGCTTCGATGTCGAGCACGTCGGCGCTGACGATGTTTACATCGACATGGAGTGGGGTAACATCATACTCGCCTTTCTTGTCGAACGAAACAAAGGTATTGGTATCCTTGATACGATAAACGAAGTTGCTTCGTCCTTGTATCATGCCCTGATTGATGAGTTTCTGGAAAGGCTCTTCCTTGCAGGATATGCCCAAGTCAAAGAGGAATTTGTTCCAGAAACGACTATAAATGAGGTGTCCTGTTGCGTGTTCGCTACCACCTACATAGAGGTCTACATTCTGCCAGTATTCGTCAGCCTCCTTGCTTATCAGTTCCTTGTTGTTGCGAGGATCCATGTAGCGGAGATAATAGGCAGAACTGCCTGCAAAACCTGGCATCGTGTAGAGTTCGATAGGGAATATAGTCTTGTTGTCAATCTTGCTGTTCTCTACAATCTGCTTGTTCGTTTCATCCCAAGCCCATACTGTAGCATTGCCCAGTGGTGGCTCACCTGTCTCTGTTGGCAGGAACTTGTCCACTTCTGGCAGTTCGATAGGCAGACATTCCTCTGGTATCATGGTTGGGATACCGTTCTTGTAATAGACAGGGAAGGGTTCACCCCAGTAGCGCTGGCGTGAGAAGATGGCGTCGCGCAGACGGTAGTTTACTTTTACGCGGCCTAATCCTGCTTCCTTCACATACTTCTTTGTTGCTGCAATGGCTTCCTTCACGGTGAGTCCGTTGAGCGAGAAGTCGATGTATGGCTTCACGTCTGCACGTGGCGAGTTGGTCACGATGCCTTCTTTTGCGTCGTAGCTTTCCTCGCTTACATCAGCTCCCTCTATCAGAGGAATGATAGGCAGGTTGAAGTGTTTTGCAAATGCGTAGTCGCGGCTATCGTGTGCGGGCACTGCCATGATGGCGCCTGTTCCGTAGCCTGCCAAGACGTATTCTGAAATCCAGATAGGATTTTTCTCGCCTGTGAATGGGTTGATGGCATAAGAGCCAGTGAAGACACCTGTCACCTTGTGGTCAATCATGCGCTCACGCTCTGTGCGTCCTTTCACATACTTGATGTATTCGTCCACAGCCGCTTTCTGCTCTGCTGTAGTCACCTTGTCAACGAGTTCGCTTTCTGGTGCCAGTACCATGAAGGTTACACCAAACATGGTGTCGGCGCGTGTGGTGAAGATTGTGAAACTCTCATCAGAGTCAGCAATCTTGAATTCCACCTCTGTACCTTCGCTGCGGCCAATCCAGTTCTTCTGTGTCTCCTTGATAGAGTCGCTCCATTCTATAGTTTCCAGCCCGTCGAGCAAACGCTGGCTGTAAGCGCTCACTCTCAAGCACCACTGACGCATCTTCTTCTGCTCCACAGGGAAACCTCCACGTTCACTCACGCCATCCACTACCTCATCGTTTGCCAGCACGGTGCCAAGTCCTGCGCACCAGTTCACCATCGTCTCGCCCATGAATGCTATGCGATAGTTCATCAGCACATCGCTCTTCTGCTTCTCGTCCATCGCCTTCCACTCCTCAGCGGTAAAGGTAAGGTTTTCTGTCTGGGCAACATCAAGTCCTTCTGTTCCCTTTTCTTCAAAACGCTCAATCAGTTTTTCGATAGGCTGAGCAGACTGGCACTTATTGCAGAAGAAAGAGTTGAACATCTTCTGGAAAGCCCACTGTGTCCAATGGTAATAGTCTGGGGTACAAGTTCTTACTTCTCTGTCCCAGTCAAAGCAGAAGCCAATCTTGTCCAGCTGCTCACGATAGCGGTCTATATTCTGGAACGTTGTCTTCTCTGGATGCTGTCCTGTCTGGATAGCATACTGCTCAGCAGGCAATCCGTAAGCATCGTATCCCATAGGGTTCAGCACGTTGAAGCCCTGCAAGCGCTTGTAGCGCGCATAGATGTCGCTTGCGATATATCCTAATGGATGTCCTACGTGCAGACCTGCTCCGCTGGGGTAAGGGAACATGTTCAGCACATAAAACTTTGGTTTATTCTTGTCTTCGACAACTTTGTAGGTCTTCTCTTCCACCCACTTCTGCTGCCATTTCTTCTCAATCTCTCTAAAATTGTATTCCATTTTATTTCAGTACATTAAATTTCGACTACAAAGTTACGACTTTTTTAATTGATAATTGACAATTGACAATTGATAATTGGCATCTGGTTCTTGATAATGAAGTCTTTTATTGTTTTTTTTCACTTTTACGATAAAACGGAACGACCTTCTGTTGGCGTACTATAGCACGAAGCGCTTCCTGGTCGATGCGCCCTGCATCGTAATTACCCTGCATCGTCTATCGTAATTACGATGCAAGGTGTATCGTAATGATGTTTCTTGAAGAACCTAAAAAGGACAAGAAAGCAGCATATTTGCGAGTGTAAGGGTGCAGGAAGAGAGAAATAGCTGAAGATATTGGATTTTATGCGAAGAGCCTGTTGCTGAAAGCACAAAAAACGTTATATTTGCAATCTACTTTAATCGACTGACTATGAGAAAGAGCGTATTATGGCTGGCAACCCTGTTTGTTGGATTAAATTTGTTGCCACTGACAGCACAAACAACAAATGGAAACGAACCCAGTTTATCTGCACAGCAGAGTGGATGGAAACTCATTTGGAACGAAGAGTTTGATACAGACGGCCCCTACAATCGTGAGGTGTGGGAGGCAGAACAAGGTTTTGTGCGTAACCATGAAGCACAATGGTATCAGGAAGATAATGCCTATCAGAAGAATGGCTGCCTGGTGATTGAGGCCAGAAAAGAAAAAAGGAAAAATCCGACGTATAAATCGGAAGGCAGACGTGATTGGCGCAGCGAGCGAGAGTACATCGAATACACATCGTCGTCGCTCACCACACGCCGCTCGTTCAGTTTCTTATATGGTAGGCTTGAAGTGCGTGCAAAGATTCCTACTGCAGGAGGCGCATGGCCTGCCATCTGGTTGCTGGGCAAGGATATGCCGTGGCCTTCATGTGGCGAAATAGATGTGATGGAGTACTATCGCATCAAGGATGTTCCTCACATTCTGGCCAATGCAGCATGGGGCAATAATCAGCAATATAGTGCTGTATGGAACTCTAAGGCAATTCCATTTAGCCATTTCACAGAAAAAGACTCTCAATGGGCAGAGAAATTTCATATTTGGCGCATGGATTGGGACGCAGAATCTATCCGTATCTATCTTGATGACGAACTGCTCAATTCCATACCGCTCAGTCAAACCGTCAATGGCTCTATAGGACAGCATCTCAACCCTTTCATGCGTCCTCAGTACTTGCTGCTCAACCTCGCCATTGGTGGCGACAATGGAGGCAAGATTGACGATAGCGCCATGCCGATGAAATACGAAATCGACTATGTGAGAGTATGGAGCTCGCCTGCCAGTTCTTCCAGCAGCAGAGAGAGAAACTCCAGAAGGAGAGAGAACGTTTTTCGCGATGAAATCATCCTGTCAGACCCTTGTATCTTGGCGGATTCTTTGTCGCAAACCTATTATATGACAGGAACAGGCGGGCAGTTGTGGACAAGCAAGGATTTGAACTTTTGGACAGGGCCGTATCGCGTGGCTGAAACGAATCCTGATTCATGGATGGGTAGCCGTCCGCAGATTTGGGCAGCTGAACTGCACCAATATAAAGGGAAGTACTATTATTTTGCTACATTTACCAACGAATCTATAAAGATAGACACGGTTCGTGGCAATGTGATACCTCGCCGTGCTTCTCATGTACTGGTCAGCGATGTGCCTGAAGGCCCCTATCGTCCTATGAAGGATGAAACCTATCTTCCTGAGAAACAGCCAACATTGGATGGAACTTTCTGGATAGATACGGATGGGAAACCCTATATGGTTTATTGTGGTGAATGGCTGCAGAACTGGGACGGAACGATGGAAAAGATACAGCTAAAACCAGACCTCAGCGGTTCTGTAGGACAGGGAAAAGTTATCTTCCGTGCGTCTGATTCGCCTTGGAGCAGAGAAGTGGAAGATGGTCGAGTGCGTCCCAACAAGGTGACAGATGGCCCTTATCTTTTCCGTACAGGAACAGGAAGGCTTGGAATGATATGGACGAGCTGGATAGATGATGTCTATACTCAAGGTGTAGCCTATTCTGAGAGCGGCACATTGGACGGTCCGTGGATACATGAACCCAAGCCCATCACGCCTCCTAACTTTGGTCATGGTATGCTATTCCGTGCTCTCGACGGAAGTTGGCTCATGTCTGTTCACAGCCACAAGAATGTCAATGGACGCTATATTCGAGTGCCACATCTCTTTGAGGTTGATTTCTCTGGAGACAAACTCGAAGTGGGAAAGAAGATAGAAGGCGAGTGGAAGCCTAAAAATGAATAAGAGCATCAACTAGTTTGTAAAAAGACAGAAAAAAATGTGGGGCACACCAGCAATTGGTGTGCCCCACATTGATTTTGAGAAGTTTTAATACTTCTTTCTTTTGTTCAGAACAGGATGGCTTAGAGCACCTTTATCAGTTCAACATCAAAGATGAGTGTTGCAAATGGTGGAATCATGCCGCCTGCACCTCCTTCGCCATAAGCGAGAAGATAAGGAATGTAGAAACGGAATTTTGCGCCTTCGCCCATCAGCTGAACACCCTCTGTCCAGCCAGCGATGACCTGCTGCAATCCAAAATCTGCTGGTTCATTGCGCTTGTAGCTGCTGTCGAACACGGTGCCGTCAAGAAGACGACCTTCATAGTGGCAGCGAACGGTATCTGTTGCCTTGGGTTTTTTGCCTGTGCCTTCTACCAGCACTTCATACTGCAAGCCGCTCTTTGTCACAGTCACACCTTCTTTCTTTGCATTTTCAGCCAAGAACTTTTCACCTTCTGCCTTTGCAGCCTTGCCTGCTTCTGCTTTTGCTGCATTCTGTTCTGCCTCCATTTTCTGGAAGAAAGCATTCACGATTTGCTGAGCCTCCTGATTGTTCACCTTCAGTTCGTTATCCTCCAGCACGTCTGTTATTGATGCTGCAAAATCTTCTATCACAAGACTGTCTTTGAGTCCCATCTGCTTGAGCTGCTGGCCAATGCCCAGACCAAGCGCATAGCTTAACTTGTCCATTGATTTTTCCTGTTTTTAAGTTGATAAGATTCTGTTTTTTTTGAATGATGATGCAAAGATACGGCAAATTCTCCTGTATTCATTCCACATTCCTCACTTTTTTGTTTTAACTTTGCATTTCAAACAAATAACCTAGATTAATCATGGCTAATTATATCTTCGAACATAAAGATAAGGTGCGCGACTACGAATGTGATTTGCAGGGCATAGTCAACAACGCTAACTACCAGCATTATCTTGAACATTGTCGCCACGAGTTTTTAAATGCACATAACATTAGCTTCGCTCAGTTGCACGAGCAAGGAACCGATGCCGTTGTAGCCCGTCTGACGATGCAGTTCAAGGTGCCTCTTACCAGTGGCGACGAGTATGTGACTAAGCTTAGCATCAAAAAAGATGGCGTACGTTATGTGTTTCTGCAAGACATCTTCCGCCTGAGCGACATGAAAATTTGTGTACGTGCTCAAGTAGATACGGTATGTCTCATCAACGGAAGACTTGGAGAAAGTGAAGAGTTTAACGAAATATTGAAAGATTATCTGTAGGGATTATCTTTAAAAGGTATGAATAAGGAAATCGTCTTTTCTATTGCGCTCTCCAAACTGAAGGGCCTGAGCGTTTTGAATGCAAGGATTTTGCTTGACGCCATGGGTTCGGCAAGCGAAATATTTGCCCATAGAAAAGATATTCTTCAGATGATACCTCATGCCAGCCAACGCCTTCAGGACGCATTAAATCACGTGGATGATGTTATTGATGCGGCAAAAAAGGAAGTTGAATTTATAGAGAAAAACCGTATCAAGGCCCTTACGTTAGATAGCAATGAGTATCCGCAAAGGCTGAAAGAGTGTGAGGACGCTCCTCTCGTTCTTTACTTATGTGGTGATACAGACCTGAATCGACAGCGTGTCATCAGCATTATTGGTACAAGAAAATGCTCTGAATATGGACGTGAGGTTTGTCATCATTTCATTTCTGAATTCAAGCGATATTATCCCGATTCGCTCATTGTCAGTGGTTTAGCATATGGTATAGACATCTGTGCACACCGTTCAGCCCTTGGTAATGGAATGGATACAATAGGAGTGCTTGCTCACGGATTGGACACTATTTATCCTTCCATGCATCGGGCAACAGCGGCAGATATGGTGCATCAAGGAGGAGGACTGTTGACGGAATACACGACAAATACAAAGCCCGACAAGATGAACTTTGTGCAGCGGAATCGTATCGTGGCAGGAATATCTGATGCTTGCATTGTGGTGGAAAGTTCTGCCAAGGGTGGCTCGCTCATTACTGCTGAATTGGCTTCGAACTACAATCGTGAAGTGTTCGCTTTCCCTGGTCGTATTTATGACGAATATAGTGCAGGATGTAACAACCTTATCAAGCGGCATCAGGCAACTTTGCTGACAAGCGTGGAAGACTTGATTGAAGTGATGGGATGGCATAATCCTTTAGCAGAATCTCATAAAAAGTCTGTTCAGCAAGAACTTTTTCCTGAACTTAACGAGGAAGAAGCGGTCTTGGTGAACACATTAAAAAATGTCGATGACAAACATATTAATCAGATTGTCATCGACTCGAATATTCCTTATTCGCGTGCAAGTATGATTCTCTTTGACCTTGAAATGAGAGGCATTGTCAAGGCGTTGGGCGGTGCAAGATACAAGGTGATAAGAAACTTGGCGGAGTAGAAAGGTTTACAATGCCTGCATATCGTTCAGTTTCTTATAGTATCCATTAAGAGCGATGAGGCTCTCATGTGTGCCTCGCTCAACGATTTTTCCTTCGTGAAGCACGTATATTTCATTGGCATTCTTGATAGTGGAGAGGCGATGTGCAATGGCAATGGTCGTGCGTGATTTCATCAGCTTCTCCAATGCATCCTGAACGAGACGTTCGCTTTCTGTGTCGAGGGCAGAGGTGGCTTCGTCCAGTATCAGTATAGGTGGGTTTTTCAGGATGGCGCGTGCAATGGATATGCGCTGTCGCTGTCCGCCAGAAAGTCGTCCACCACGGTCTCCCACACAAGTTTGATAGCCATGTTCCATCTCCATGATGAAATCGTGAGCATTGGCTATTTTTGCAGCAGCTTCAACCTGTTCTTGTGTAGCGTTATCGACTCCGAATGCGATGTTGTTGAAAACTGTATCATTGAACAGAATTGCTTCTTGATTGACGTTGCCGATGATGCCGCGAAGTGACTGAATAGAGAGATTGCGCACATCTATTCCATCTATTTTGATGGAACCTGCTGTGACATCGTGATAGCGTGGAATGAGGTCGACAAGTGTGCTTTTTCCAGAGCCAGATTGTCCCACGAGCGCAATGGTTTGTCCTTTGGGGATAGTGATGTTGATACCATCAAGCACGGTACGGCCTTCGGTGTAAGCAAAATTTACGTTTTCCATTACGATGGAATCCTTGAGCATGTCCACAACTTGGGGGTTAACAGGCTCTTTGATAGTGTTTTCTGCTGCCAGAATTTTATTGATTCGCTCTAGCGAAGCAAGTCCTTTCTGGATGCTGTAACCTGCTTTTGACAGGTCTTTTATGGGTTGCAGTGTGGTGTAGAGAATCACCAGATAGTAGATGAATCCGCTTGCATCAATGGGGCTTTTACCCGAGAAAATGAGATAGCCACCAAACCAGAGGACTACTACAATCATACAAGTACCAAGGAATTCGCTTACAGGATGTGCTGCAGACTGGCGAATGGCAACACGCATAGATGCGTCACGGTATTCGTTGTTTACTTTCATGAAGCGGTTTTCCATCTTTCGTTCTGCGATGAATGCTTTGATAATGCGGAGTCCGCCCAATGTCTCTTCAATCTGGCTAATTCCATCGCTCCATTTTGATTGGGCAAAGAGTGACTTTTGTTTTAGTTTCTTGCCGATTCGGCCGATGCCACCTGCCAAGAGAGGTACGACGAGCAAGGTAAAGAGTGTGAGTTCCCAACTCATGAAAAACATGGTGCCTACATAGGTGAGGATGAAGATGGGGTTCTTGATAATCATGTCAAGTGACGAAGTGATGCTGGCGTCAATCTCGTTGACGTCGGTGCTGACACGTGCCAAGATGTCTCCTTTACGTTCTTCAGAGAAAAAAGAAAGAGGCAAAGAAAGTATCTTCTTGTAGATATCTACGCGAATGTCGCGTACAATGCCTGTTCGGAGTGGCATCAGGCATGCTGAACCAGCGAAATATGTGCCTGTTTTCAGCAATGTGAGAAAGGCAAGGATAATGCCCAGCATGAGTAGAGTAGTGGCTGGACCATAGTTGTCCACCAGCATCTGAGAATAATAATAGCCATTGTTCTGTGCCACGGATGGCAAATCCTTGAAGCCACCAGTTCCCCATTCTATAAATTCATATCTTTGTGTATCTACTTTGAAGAGAATCTGCAAGATAGGTAACAGAATGGAAAAGGAGAACACATTGAACAATGCAGCCAATATGTTCATGATGAACGTGGCAATGATGTAGCCTTTATATCGGGCAAAATACTTGCCCATTTGATTGTAGAAGTCTTTCATTTCTCGGGTTGGCAATTCATCATGCGTAATGGCCGTCCATCTCGCATTGGTTGATTACACATTAATTTAATATATTATATACCGCTTTTCGCCTTGAAGGCCATAGCATATAGTTTCATTTGTTTTAGCATGGCTACAAGACCATTGCTGCGCGTGGGCGAAAGATGGTCTTTCAGTCCTATATCCTCGATGAAATGAAGGTCGGCCGACAGAATTTCGTCGGGGGTTTGGTTGTCCAGCACACGGATGAGCAACGTCACTATACCTTTCACAATCAGTGCGTCACTTTCTGCCTGAAAATGCACCGTTCCTTCTGGTGTGAGGTCTGCTTGAAGCCATACGCGGCTCTGGCATCCATCAATGAGGTTG
>CAJGCU010000050.1 GCA_904501945.1 uncultured Bacteroidaceae bacterium | reverse complement strand
TCCTCGCCCTCCTTGAATAGGAGGTCCTTGTTGGTATAGAACGCCTCGTAGTCGCCCGGACGGAGGTCACACTTCAGAACCTGCAGGAACTGGTTCCATCCGTTGTCATAGAAATAGGCATTCCAAAGGAAGCCAGGCGCATAGAGTGTACTTGTTTTGTAGTTGGTGAATGAGCTTATGCTGATAGCTGGCACATCTGGCATATAGGCATAGATCTCTTTCAGGTTGCTGCATCCCCTGAAAGCATCGGTCTGGATGGTAGTCAGATACGGAGGCAGGTGGAACTCTGTCAGACCTGTACAATTATCGAAAGCATAGCTCTGAATAGTAGTGGTCTTTGGCGAAAGTTTCACCTCCTTGAGTGCTTTACAGTTTTTGAACAGATATTGCGGTAAGGAAGTTATACCCGTCCCTATTTCTACTTTTTCCAATGCTGGACATTCTTCAAAAGCATTTACACCTATGGTGGTAGCATCATTACCAATGGTTACATCGGTTAAATATCTGTTATATCTAAATGCATACTTCCCGATAGATGCATTTATTCTTACAGATTTTAAGCTGGTAAATGCAAACGCTTCAGTACCAATACTTTTTAAAGATGCAGGAAATGTGATGCTACTCAAGTTTGAATAAGTACTAGAACTAGCAAAAGCGTAATTACCTATTGATGTCAGTTGAGATGCATTTGACAAGTCTAAATTCTGAATTCCTCTAGTTTGGTAGAAGGCATAATCTTCAATGCTTTTTAGTTTGCTGTTAGCTGTTATATTTACAGTTCTCAAAGCTGTGTTACTAAATGCGTAACTGTCAATAGTAATGACATTGTCTGGGATTGTAATGGATGTGATTCCTCGGCAATTCTCCAAAGCATTTTTTCCTATTTTTGTAATTGATTTTGGTAACAGTATGGTTTGAACATTTCTTCCCTTCATAAAGTCAGGAAATACATCATTCTGGGATACTGCTGTTCCATAATTGTAACTGTTTGCTACAATGGTTACATTGGTAAGGTCAAGTTCAAGAAGGTTCTGCATCTTATTACCCATCACCATCATGTCATAACTGTTGATAGTACCTGAAATGCGGAGCCTTACTACATCAAGCAGATGTTCTTCTCCTATCAGTTCTGCCAAATGCGATGTTGTAGCTTGCGCTTCACAAACAACTTCTTTCCATCCTGACGACAATCCATTTAATCCACTTTTTCCTCTTATTCGGTACCAATCCACTGCAGTCCATGCATTCGTGTAGTCTTCTACCGATTCATCAGGAACAAAATAAACAGCAATATCAGAGAAACTATTATATTTTACAGGAACAGGCGTTTCCGATTCGAATATGACTATTCGAACTTTATCGAATGCATTGTTTCCTATTGATGTTACACTGTTTGGGATGGTCACAGAGGTAAGGCCTGAGCAACCAGAGAATGCATAACCTCCTATCGATGTTACACTGTTCGGGATGGTCACAGAGGTAAGGCCTGAGCAATCAGAGAAAGCAGAGTTTCCTATCGATGTTACACTGTTTGGGATGGTCGCAGAGGTAAGACCTGAGCATTTATAGAATGCATAGTTTCCTATCGATTGAATATCATTAGGAATAATCAAATCTTTAATTTCCTCACCATTCAAATATAAGTGATGTGCGTAATATAATGGATTTGAATTAGGAGTACTAAAACCGATTTTGCACCAAGCTGATAAATCTGTTATATGTACAGAAGTCAAGTTTGAGCAGTCAGAGAATGCACTGCTTCCTATCGATGTTACACTGTTCGGGATGGTTACAGAGGTAAGACCTGAGCAGCCAAAGAATGCATAGGATCCTATGGATGTTACACTGTTCGGGATTGTTACAGAGGTGAGACTTGAACTATTCTTGAATGCATCTTGAGCAATTGATTTCACACCTGTAAAAAACATCAATTCATCAAAAGATGTAATTTTTGTATTAGAACTAAATTTAGTACTAATATTTGTCACCGCAGCTGCTTCTGCATAGCTCAATCCTCCATCCTTGTTGGTATCCCAATTAGCTACACAAATCTGTTCAGTCACAGGACATTGAAAGCGAATATGGCCCTCACCAAAAATCAAGTTTTTCTTATCGGCCCACTGGCTATCGTATGCACCTACCGCATTGTCTGGTACGATGATATATGTGCGGTCGTTGGTCTGAACAGTGAAGTCCTTCATTAACGGAGTCTTGTTCACGAAGTGTATCTCCTTGAGGTTGGTGCAGCCGGTGAAGGCATCATCGGCAATGTCAGTAACGAATGGAGGGATGGTGATGCTCTCCAATGCTGTGCAGCCCGCGAAAGTGCCGCTGCCGATGACTGTGACATTGACGAAAGGCTCCAGTCCGTCGATCTTGGTGATGGTGGTATTTCCTGCAAAAGCATCGCCGAAGTCTGTCACTGCAAAAGTCTCTTCGTAGCTCAGTTCGCCGTCGCCGTTGGTGTCCCACTTGTTGACACAGATTTCCTTCACCTCTTCGTTGGTGAACGGAACAGTCTCCTGCAAGTAGATGATGCGGTCGGCAATCTCAGGCCATGCTGCACTGTAGGTAGAATCTACCTTTGCATTGTCCACCACCAGGTAAGCATAGTCGTTGAGGAAGTTGGTGTAGGTATCAGCAAACGGTGTATCGTCCTTCATATAGACTGTGCTGAGGTAAGGGCAGTCGGCAAAGGCATTCGCACCGATGTAGCAATGCGCTCTGTCCAGGATGAAAGGGAAACCTTGCTCTGAAGTGGCATAGTAAGCCAGCTCTCTGCCCATGGGCTTTTTAATTGTAAAAGTCTTGATGGCAGTACCGGCAAAAGCATTGGCACCGATATAGCGGAGGTCGTCCAAAATCTCAGAATTGATGCTCGCCAACTTGGATGAACCGGCGAAAGCATTCTCACCGATGCAATAGATAGGGAAAACAGTAGCCGATGAGCCATGTAGCGTTACCGACTCCAGATTCTCCAACTGGCTGAAGGCGTAGTTTCCGATGTTGAAACCCTTCTGCATGTCGATTGACTCAACTTCAGGGCCAGCGAAATGACGGAGATTGTCATCTGCAGATGAATAGTCCATCATAGGCCGATAGTCATCGCCATAAATGGTCATTGTGCCACCAACAGCGGGCATCTTCCACATAAGAATGCCTTCAAGGTTCATGGAACCTCCTCGTTCGCTTGATTCAGCCCATGCTCCCATACTCATGGCGCACAGGGCTACAAGGGTAATAAATACTTTTTTCATAATTATTGTATTAGTTTTAGTTACTTCACAAAAATTTTCTTTCCGTTAAAGATGTACATGCCTTGTGCCGGAGCAACGACAGGACGTCCTGTAAGGTCGTAGATTACTCCGTTGCCGTCAGCAGGCTTGCTGTCTGTCACCCCTTCGATAGCGTTTGCCTGTCCGAAGTCGAAAGCGTATGCCTTGATAGAAGCCGACTGTGCAGGAGTGAGGTAGCAACGGCCTGCATTGAGGCTGAAGCTGGAGCCTTCGGCATTGTAAAACATCGGTCCATCGCCCTGATTCTGCATGATGTATCCGCTGTTGACAACGGTGGTCTTGAGCACTCCTGTGAGCATGCCTTCGGAATAGATGTCGTCGAGGGGATAATCACGGCTCATATCGACTGTGCCGCTCAGCGTGCCATCATAGCCATTGGGAGCATACACAAGGTAGGGCTTGCAGGCTTCGAACGAGGATGCCGGAACCAGAGAGAGCAAGTCTTCCTCTTCAGCATCAACCGCCGCGCAAGTATAGGCTTTCACGCCCTGTGGAAGCTCGGCACTGAAAGGCAGGATGAGCGTGCCAACCTGATTGCTTGCATTGATGTAGAGCTTCAGGTTACGCTCAGATGCGATGCCAGTAGAGAAAGGGCGTGAAGTGAAATCGTTGATGTGATATGATTTTGCGTCTTTGTCAGATATGCGCACTGTTGTAACTGTTACCAATGGCTTGGGTGAAAAAGAGGAAGCGAAGACCTCGTCGTCCACCTTCACATAGGCATAGAATAGTATTCCGTCCTTTGACTTGAAAGGTATATTCTTTGTTGTATAGCAAAGTACTCGAAGGCGGTTTGACTCAGGAAACTCGAACTCAAAGTTGTGGTCAAAGGTGATTTTATTCATCGCTTTTGTAAATGGATAGAAATCTTGATCTTCATACATCGCAACCCAATAAACAGGTTCGTCAGAGCCTCCAGCCGTGTAATAATAACTGATGCCATTGGGCAGAGTGATGTCCATCTGGTAGTTAACATAGTTCTGTCCTTCCTTCTCTCCCTCGATGCTGACGGTGAAATAGTGCGCATCCGCATCAGAATCATAAGTGAGGTCGCTAATCTTAATGACATCATTTGTAAGTGTGGAACTCTCGGGTGCCTGCGCCAGGACTGTTACAGGCAAGAGCATTGCTGATATGCTCAACATGCAGAAAATGTTTTTCATCATGTTCATAAATAGTTATATTAAATCAATTATAATCCGCTACTTATAATAATACAAAAAGACCTAGGCATCTCTTGGTAAGCCCAGCTAAAAACTCATTTCTTTAAGTCCTTTTTTGTTGTCCTTTTCCATAGAGCCTGTCCTTTCTGGAGCACGACAATAAACACGAGAAGCGTGGAACTGTATGTCCACTCTTCAAGCTGAGGGTCGTAGGAATCACCCGAAATAGAAAAGATAGTACAAACCGCAGTTCCACGCAATTGCGTGAAGCCGCCATGTCTTACTTCTCCTATTTCAAGATGACTCAAGGCACGAGCCTTCTCAAAACATTCTTTGCAATGGTTGAAAATTTCCTACGTTTTCAGCTTGCAAGAAAGAGCATAACGCTTCTGTTTTATTCCAAAATGTCTTGGCACCTTTCAGGATGCCTCTAAACTCCCATAGAGAGTTTTCGGCTACAAAGGTACGACATCTTTGTCATACATTCCAAACATTTCCAACTTTTTCTCGTTGTCGGCACGACTTTTTCTGTACTTCCAACTGATTGGGATGCACCACATTGCAAAGGAGGATGAATCTGTCACTACGTGGGCAAGAGGGGGACTTTTGCCTCTACCGCACATTATCAACCACGAAAAAGGCGCAAAGCCCGCGATGGACTTTGCGCCTATATATATATAAATATGTGTAAATACTTGTTAGAACTCTGCTGTCTTCGGAGTACGTGGGAATGGAATGACGTCACGGATGTTCTGCATACCAGTAACAAAGAGGATGAGACGTTCGAAACCAAGACCGAAGCCACCATGTGGACATGAACCGAAACGACGGGTGTCGAGATACCACCACATATCCTTCATCGGGATGTCACGCTCGCTGATTTCGTTCATGAGCTTGTCGTAGTTTTCTTCACGAACCGAACCGCCGATAATTTCGCCAATCTGTGGGAAAAGGACGTCTGTTCCCTGTACTGTTTCCTCCATTTCCTGACCGTTGAAGACAGGCTTCTGCTCGTCTATCTTCATGTAGAATGCCTTGATTTTCTTTGGGTAATTGGTCATGATGACAGGTTTCTTGAAGTACTCTTCTACCAAGAAACGCTCATGCTCTGAAGCAAGGTCGTCTCCCCAGTTGCAAGGGAACTCGAACTTCTTGCCGTCCTTGATGGCCTGCTGCAAAATCTCGATACCCTTTGTATATGGCAGACGCACGAACTCTTCCTTGAGGATGCCCTCGAGACGTTCAATGAGTCCCTTGTCAATCATCTTGTTGAGGAATTCGAGGTCGTCCTTGCAGTTGTCGAGCGCCCACTTCACACAGAACTTGATGAAGTCTTCTTCAAGGTCCATGAGGTCGTCTAGGTCGATAAATGCAACTTCTGGCTCAATCATCCAGAACTCAGCCAAGTGGCGTGGCGTGTTGGAATTTTCAGCACGGAAAGTTGGACCGAATGTGTAAATCTGTCCAAGTGCTGTTGCTCCAAGCTCGCCTTCAAGCTGACCAGAGACGGTGAGTGATGCCTGCTTTCCGAAGAAATCATCATCATAGATAATGGAGCCGTTTTCATCCTTCTTCAAATCATAAAGATTCTTTGTCGTCACCTGGAACATCTGTCCAGCACCTTCACAGTCAGACGCTGTAATGATAGGTGTGTGGAAGTAGAAGTAACCATGCTGATGGAAGTAGGTATGGATAGCCATTGCCATATTGTGACGGATACGCATCACAGCACCAAAGGTGTTGGTGCGCAGACGCATATGGGCGTGCTGACGCATATATTCAAATGTCTGCCCTTTCTTCTGCATTGGATAGTCGGCTGCACATTCGCCATACACTTTAATATCTGTTGCCTGAATTTCAACAGCCTGTCCTGAACCAATAGACTCCACCATGGTGCCTGTTACAGAGAGGCATGCCCCCGTGGTGATGAGCTTCATCATCTCAGGGTCGAACTTCTCCACGTCAGCAACAACCTGCACATTCTTGATGGTTGAGCCGTCGTTGAGCGCGATGAAGTTGACAGCCTTGCTGCCGCGTTTTGTGCGTACCCATCCCATCACCGTAACCTCTGTACCGAAGTCTGTACGCTGCAAGAGGTCTATAATTTTAATTCTTTTCATCTTTGCAATTTTACGGTTTTTAAGATTTTACGGCTACCTTGCCGTATCACCGGTTATTTATTCATAATGCCCTGTATGGAGCATGGCTACTTCCTGCTCTGTGAGGAAACGCCAATCGCCTCTCTTGACTCCCTTCTTGGTGAGACCAGCAAACATCACACGGTCGAGCTTGCACACTTTGTAGCCGAGGCTTTCAAAGATGCGGCGAACAATGCGGTTTTTGCCAGAGTGAATCTCTATGCCCACCTGCTTACGATCTGTTTCAGAGGCATAGCTGATTGCATCTGCCTTGATGTCTCCATCCTCAAGCGTGATACCTTCTGCAATCTGCTTCATGTCAGCTGCTGTACAGTTCTTGTCAAGGAACACGTGATAAATCTTCTTTTTGAGGAATTTAGGATGTGTAAGCTTTGAAGCGAGGTCACCATCATTCGTGAAAAGAAGTACACCTGTTGTATTGCGGTCAAGACGTCCAACTGGATAGATGCGTTCACGACAGCAGTTCTTCACGAGGTCCATCACTGTCTTACGCTGCTGTGGATCGTCTGATGTAGTCACGTAATCCTTGGGTTTATTGAGGATAACATAAACTTTCTTCTCAATGCTGACAAGCTGGTCGTGGAAGTGAATTTCATCTGTGCGCTGCACTTTTGTTCCAAGTTCAGTAACCACTTTTCCGTTGACTGAAACTACACCTGCCTGAATGAACTGGTCTGCCTCGCGACGTGAACAAACGCCAGCATTGGCAAGGAACTTGTTCAAGCGAAGTGGTGCATTAGGATCTTCCAAATATTCCTTATACTCAATCTGCTTCTTCAAGCTATACTTTGCATTGGGATTATAATCTGCTGAATGCTGACGATAGCCACCACCACGGTTGTTGTTATTGTAACCGCCACGCTGCTGATAACCGCCACGGTTGTTACCATTATTGTTATAGCCGCCGCGCTGCTGGTAGCCACCACGCTGCTGCTGGTAGCCGCCACGGTTGTTGTAACCACCATTATTATTGTATGAAGAACGCTGCTGATAGCCGCCCTGACGTGGCTGATAGCCACCTTGCTGTTCAAAGCCGCCTTCCTGTTCTGCATTCTGGTGATAACCACGGTTGCCATAGTTGCCACGCTGCTGATAGTTGCCACGATTGTTATTGTTATAGCCACCACGCTGCTGCTGATAGCCGCCACGGCTGTTGTAACCGCCATTATTATTGTATGAAGAACGCTGCTGATAGCCGCCCTGACGCTGTCCTCCTTCTTCTGAGGAGAACGAACTTCCAAAGCCTGCCGGACGGAATCCGCGTTCATTCTGTACTCCATTTGAACTATAAGCCGCACGTTCACTGCGATTGAAACGAGGGCGCTGGGGACGATCGCCACGATTGAACGATGAACGTCCATTGAAATTACCTTCACGGTTATAAGATGAACGATAGCCCTCACGGTTACCGCCATTTTCAGAGTGTTCTTCTGCAGGTGCATTGCCCTGCCATTCTTCAAATTCAGACATAATTTTAATACTTATTTTTCTTTTTCCTTAATATAAAATTTTGTGTTTCTACAGCACATTAAACGGAGTTATACTCCTGTGTATGAGTGAGGTGTGATGGCACGAAGTTCGGACTTCACGCTCTCTGGCACATCAAGACCTTCAATAAAAGTACTGATGCTCTCCGCTGTGATTGCTGCATTTGTTCGAGTCAGGGCTTTCAATGCTTCATAGGGATGCGGATATGCTTCACGACGCAAGATGGTCTGGATACCTTCAGCACACACTGCCCAGCAGTTATCAAGATCGCGATTAATAGCATCTTCATTGAGCAGAAGCTTGCGGAGTCCCTTGAGAGTTGACTGGATAGAGATAACCATGTGTCCCATTGGCACGCCAACATTGCGAAGTACAGTGGAATCAGTAAGGTCACGCTGCAAGCGGCTCACTGGCAACTTCTGGCTGAGGAACGAAAGAATTGCATTTGCCATGCCAAGATTTCCTTCAGAGTTCTCAAAATCAATTGGATTAACCTTATGAGGCATTGCAGAAGAACCTACTTCTCCAGCCTTGATCTTCTGCTTGAAATACTCCATAGAAACATACATCCAGAAGTCACGGTCAAGGTCGATGATGATGGTATTGATGCGTTTCATGGCATCAAAGATTGAACCCAGATGATCATAATTGCTAATTTGCGTTGTCCATTGCTCGCGCTCTAATCCCAACTTTTCTGCAACAAACTTATTGCCAAAAGCCTTCCAATCGTATGCAGGATAAGCAATATGGTGAGCATTGTAGTTACCTGTTGCGCCACCAAATTTAGCTGTAAGTTTGCATGCCTTCAACAAATTCAGCTGTTCCTCAAGACGATACACATATACCATCACTTCCTTGCCCAAACGTGTTGGAGATGCTGGCTGACCGTGTGTCTTTGCCAGCATTGAAACATTCCCCCATTCCTCGGCATACGCCTTCAACTGAGCGATGAGTTCTTCCAGTTGAGGATAGTATACTTCTTCCAGCGCATCCTTGACTGATAGAGGAACAGAAGTATTATTGATATCCTGACTTGTCAAGCCAAAGTGGATAAATTCTTTATATTCATCGAAATTTCCTATCTTATCAAGTTCCTCTTTGATAAAATACTCAACCGCTTTCACGTCATGGTTAGTCACTTTCTCTATATCCTTTACACGCTGAGCATCAGCCTCGCTAAAATTGCGATAGATATCACGCAGACGTTCAAAGAGACTCTTGTCAAATTTCTCTAACTGAGGGAGAGGAAGTTCGCACAAAGTGATGAAATACTCAATTTCCACTCTGACACGATACTTAATCAGTGCATATTCAGAAAAATACGAAGCTAAAGCTTCAGCCTTGCTTCTGTAACGGCCATCAATAGGTGAAACTGCCGTAAGTGCGTTAAGTTCCATAGTGAATCTTTCGTTATTGCTTTTACGTTTCACATGAGCGTCGCCAAGACGCTTGAAAATCTTTTTCTATTATTTTGTTATTGCTATATTCCTTTTTTCTTTATAGGGAATGCTAATCATTGGGCTATTTTTACATTGCAAAGTTATAAACTTATACTCAAGAATCAGCAAAAAAGTCCGCAAACTCTCTTGTTCCCTCCGTTTTTATATATTTTTATCCTTTTTCTACTGCAGAAATGCGAAATGCAGTGTACACTTCCAACACAACAAAGATGGCGAACAACACCAGCCACGATGAAGATGTCACATACATTCCAAAGTAAAATCCTTGCGGCAAACACATCAGCGCAGCCGACAAAATGAGTGCAATAATGCCAAAAACACGCTGATGATAAAGTCTCCGCATCGTCAGTTCTTTGGGATCCATCACTGTATATTTTTGATAGAATGGCGTCTGTGTAAATCTGCCCACAGCAAAAACCACAACCCCAACACAAAAAACACAAGAGGCGATGACAGGCAGAGGAAGCCAAGCAGCAGCTCCTGCCACCACTAGCGTTTCTCCTACAATCTCTACATATCCTAAAATTTTCTCCTTATCCATATCCATTAAACACATCAATATCTGAACTTCACAAACATCTCGTTATTCTTCATCACTTTCTATAATGAAAATATCTTCATCATCAGTTTTCATATAGTAGCGGCTACGAGCCACATCCCGCACAGCCTCATCGTCAAACTTCAAGGCATTCAGCATTTTTCGATCTTGTTCAAATTTACGATTATACTCATCTATTTCTGCTCGCAGCCTTGAAATTTCCTGCTGCTGGCCAACACGATTCATCAAGCTGCTTTCGCCAACAAAACTTATCACTCCTAAGAAAATGGCAAAGGCAACAACATACTTCAACTTGAAAATCCAATGCTTTATACCGTTTTTCATAAACTCGAATATCCTATTATATTTGAATGAAATTCACTTATTTTTATCAATCAAGAGTACAAAGTTAGATGAAAATTCATTAAACAACAAGCTTATTTTCAAGATTTTTTTGTTAAAGTCATTGATGATACTTAATTTTGTCAGGAAATTCAAAATTCAATCATAAAAAACACAAAAAAAAATGAAAAAAAGCATTATCAAAATTGCCCTGGTTGCAACTGCGGCATTTCTCATGCCATCAACCATGAATGCTCAGTTTGCCGACTTACTCAACAAAGCCAAAAGCCTCTTTGGTGGTTCGTCATCCACTACCAGCACCATCACAAATGTTGTTGGAAATCTTCTTGGAAACACAAAAATCACAGCACAGAAACTCGAAGGAACATGGTCTTACACACAGCCATGCATCGCATTTGAGAGTGAAAGCACACTCAACAACATTGGCGGAAGTGTCGCTTCAGCAAAAATAGAAGAAAAGCTCAAGGCAGGACTTGACAAGGCTGGCATCAAAGAAGGACAGATGTCCATCACTTTCAATGCCGACAAAACATTCTATATTTCAACAGGAAAAAGACAAATATCAGGAACTTACGAAGTTGAAGGCTCCGACTTGTCGCTTATATTCAAGACAACGAAAAAGACCATCAAGACCAACGTCAAACTGTCACTCGGAACGCTTCAGATTGCCATGAACGCAGACAAGATGCTTCAGATTGTCAACACAATTGCCACCAAAGCAAGTGCTTATTCAAGCAGCATGAAGACAGTATCCACGCTCCTCAGCCAATACAAAAGCATGTATTTAGGACTAAAATTCAAGAAGAAATAGCAAACAAAACACATTACAACACATTGAGCCCCAAAAGTTTTTACACTTTTGGGGCTCAATGCTTAATTGTACACATCCTTCCTACATTCAATTACTCTTTCGAACTCGACTCGACCATATTCATCACGTCTTCCAAATCAAATTTCCCAGAAAAAGCAAACACACATAACATACCTCCCGGCTGTGTTACAAGCATAACGACCGTTGATTGCTTTCTACCTTCACTATAATAAATATTTACCTTTCCCTCATCATCATCTATCTGCATCAGCGGTTCATAGCTCTCACGTTTCACCAAAGAGCGCATATCGGCATTCAGTTTCTCCGCCATTTTCCCAGTCTTTGATATGACAATTTGAATGCCATCCATCTTTTTCAACATGCTCTGCATTTCCATGCCAGGAACCGAAATATCAGATTCTCCTCCTGTCATTCGGAGCATCAACTTCGAGATATAGACATAAGTAACATTCTTAGTGTCAGCATACTTTTCCAGTTCCTTCACTTGGGCATGAACAGCAGTTATGCTAAAGAGCGCACAAAGCACTACACACCAAACTTTTATCATAATTCGTTTCATATCATTATTCCTCCATTTTAGTCCATTATTCTTTATTTGAAATTTCCGCCAATCTCAAGTGCGACATTCCCTTATTCAGATTGTAAGCCAGCAAGTTCAGAGCTTTTTCTGCTTCAGCATAGGCCTCTTCCGGATTCTGGTATGAATCTTGCAAAGCAACATTCTCAGGTTCACGCTCTTGCAGCGAGTACCACCCTATTCCCAAGCAAAGCACTAAACTTGCTGCAACAGAAAGGTCGCGAACCACTTTACGAACGGCCCAACGAGGCTGTTTCTTCACTTGCTCAGCTAGCTCCCATTCATCAATTTTTGCAGAAAGCCTTTCCTCCACGCCTTGCGGAACGGGAATTTGTTCAAGTTCTTTCCAATTCAGTTTGTCCATGTCTTTCTGAGTTTTAGGAATTGTTGTTTCAGTTTCTTTTTTGTGCGCATCACAATGATGCGGATGTTGCCTTGAGAAAGCCCTGTATCATGCTCTATTTCTTCATAAGTTTTATTTTCCACGAGATGCATTCGGAGTATTCCGCCATCCCTTTCTGGCATTTCACCGATTAGTGTTTCCACTTGCTTCACCTCATCTCTATCTTCCACAATCCGAGCAAGTTCACATCCATCTGGCGGCTCATCATAATCGTCTATATCTTCCGAAGCATCTATTCGCTTCAAACGAATCTGTTCGCGGAAAAGGTTTCGCATCACAGTCACGAGATAAGCCTCCGTGATTGCCTCATAGCGCAGGCCGTCACGCTTAAGCCAAAGCTTCAAGTAGGTGTCTTGAAGCAGGTCTTCGGCATCCTGCGCGTTGCCCGTCAGATGGTATGCCACCTGATAGAGCCGCCTGTGAAAAGGCATAAACCTCTGCTTAAACTCTCGTGCGTCCATTCAATTACTCTTCTTGCTTCTTCACATCCACAGTCGTACTTTCTTCTACCTTAATCATCAACGGCACATCCGCTGGTTTGATTGAGCCCTTTATATGAATTAAGTTCACGATATTGCCTTCATTAGCATCAGCATCGATTCTGACAATCAAATCTTTGAAGTATTCGCCATCCTCCACAGCATAATATTGTTTATTATGGAACAGTTTGAA
Source organism: uncultured Bacteroidaceae bacterium (assembly GCA_904501945.1). Classification (GTDB taxonomy): domain Bacteria; phylum Bacteroidota; class Bacteroidia; order Bacteroidales; family Bacteroidaceae; genus Minthosoma. Next base: position 4,954 of record CAJGCU010000050.1, on the reverse strand, counting down.
ACCAAAATAGTCATCATTACCATTATGTTTCTCATAATAAACACGTTCGAATCCTATCAATCCATCCAAATCATTTTGAAGCTGTTCCAACTTGTCTGACGAAAGCACCCCTCTCAGAAACTCCACCTTGGTGAGTTCACGAGAAATCCTGTACATATCGGGGCCGTTTTCCTCTTTCATTCCCCTCACTTGTTCCGTCATGTCTTCATACTTAAAGCCATCCATCCCCTTGTACTTATTCATCAACATATCCGCAGTTTGCGCCTGCCTGTCAGCCTTGGATGTATCAATCTTCAGCACAAGTTTCTTTAATTTGCCATATTTCTGTATGTCTTCTTCGCTAGCAGGATTATAGCTAACTTTCATCTTATCCAGCAGATACCCTTTCCCAAAAAGAAAATCCATCGCTGTCTTTTCACTCGTCAGGTTCGGATAAAAAATTCCGTCTATCAACACTGCTACAATTGAGTCTGTATCGACATCAGAATCTTCCACTTTTTCTATATTTGACATGTTAACAGCCACATGGGAATCCTCCGCCATCAGCAATTCCATATCTTCCATTGTCAAATTTCCCTTAATATGTATGAGGAAGAACATTTCCTGAAGTTGTGTTAACTGAATCAGTTCTTTTATACGTTCATCTTCCTGTTTTGCGAGGACTTGTACTTTCTTTATTATATCCAACGGACCAGGAAGCGCCCCTTCTTCCATATAGTCTGAATTATTTTTCACATCAACGAGGGTTTCAAAACCTTTCAGTCCTTCCAGTTCCTTTTTCAAACTTTCTTCCTGAGGGTCATTTTCAAACAGCCCCATCATGACTTCTACTTTGTCAATATTGCGAGCAGCCCTTTCTTTTTCCTCGCTACCCCAATCAGTTACCGACTTGAACTCACTGGTAATGTCCTTATACGTCATGCCTTCCATTGCTTTATACTTGGCAATCAGTTTGTCTGCTTCCTGTCCGAAGGCACAGCCCATACAGAACAGCAATGCTAATGATAAAATAATCTTTTTCATATTTATTTTTTACCGTTAATACTATTCAGAGGTTCCTCTATTAGTAAGAACGAGATTTTCAGAAACCTTGTTACAAAAATACAAAAGTTTTTTGTTCTTCAAACTAAAAAAATCTCACAATAGGGGAATCCCTCACAGATTATAGCATTTTCCCTATCCTTTTTTCATGATTATTGACTAACTTTGCATCAAGAGAGTCGGCACAAAACTGGAACTTTCAACAACTACGAACAATTTTAAAAAACTACAAATATGAAAAAAGCTTTTACCTTATTCAACATCATCACACTGCTCGGAATTTGTGCAGCATTCACCTCGTGTACAGATGAAGATGTAGATGAATCCATGATTCTCTCCGGTCAATGGCAAGGCAACTGGGGCATGTATTACGACTATGAGTACAGAGGGAAAATCTACACGTTCGACTCTTACGACACCGACATTGTCTTTTACCCAGAGTACGACTATGCCACTTACGGCTATGGTTACCAGGTGGATTGGTACAACCGAGGTCCTTACACACGCATGAGCTACCGTTTTCGCTGGAGCATCAAAGACGGCATCGTGTACCTGACTTATCCTGGCTATCCAGAGTACAATACCAGCATCCGCGAATACTACCTGAACAACAGCCGCTTCACGGGCTATTTCACAAACGGGACTGAAAAATTCACGCTTCACAAGATAGCCGACTACTACGACTGGTCATACTACTACGACTACGGAGACTACCACTACTGGTATAACGACAGCTGGAGCTGGGGCGGCTACTACGATGGCGGCTATTACGGCGATGGCTACTACTACGACGATTATTACTATGCCAAGACTCGTGAAACAGTCAAAAGCGAACCTGCTGATTCAGTCAAGGAAGGTCGCATCGTGAAAGTGGGCAGCCGTCTAGCAGAATAAAACATCAACACACACCTTCGGCATCCATCCGCATAAATGGGTGTCCCCAAAAGGAACACTTGTCATCGAAAAAGAGGTGAGAGTCTCACCTGTGGTACACGTGAGAGTCTCACCTATACCACAGGTGAGACTCTCATCCCTTTTGAGGTAACAAGCGGCACGCAAAAAAGAACAAGGAAATGAGGCTTTCTCATCAGAGAGTGTCCCTTTCCCATACATAGTGAGTTCTGCTCTAAACTGACATTGACAATAGCAAATTTACGGAGCCGCATGTAATGTAATAAGAACCTACTACTTTCTTCAAAGGAAACAGGCACTTAAAAGCGAGTTCGCTTCATTCCCCCAAGAGGATTCGCTTCATAAGTCGATATCAGTTCGCTTGATAAGCAAATGTTTGTTTGCTTTAAATTTTCAATCATGAGAAATGAATGCTACAACAAATGTAAACGTTGTTTCGTCAAACTCACATATTATATAAATAATGTATCACCTTTTAATAAAGAGAATCAAGCAGCATTGGCAAGAGAGTCAACACATCGTATTAAAGAAGGATGTCATGTAAGAAAAACACAAACCTGCTTTTCTCGACTATAATCATGCTAAAAAGCCCCTAAAATATTCTTTTTGGCACATAAAGGTTTCATGTGTGAATTTTTTTCGCTATTTTTGCATGTTTTTAGTATTAGTTCGTATTGAACTATTTCGTATTTTTGAGTTAATTATAAAATTAAGATATGGAAAGTTTAGATTGGTCAAGTCTTGGATTTGGTTACCACAAGACTGATTACAATGTCCGTTGCTACTATCGCAACGGCAGCTGGGGTGAAATTGAGATTTGCTCAGAAGAAACCATTCCACTCCACATGGCAGCAACCTGCCTCCACTATGGACAAGAAGCATTTGAAGGCTTAAAGGCATACCGCTGCCCAGACGGCAAAGTCCGCGTGTTCCGTTCTGACGAAAACGCAGCTCGCTTGCAGAGCACTTGCCGCGGCATCCTGATGCCAGAATTGCCAACAGAGAAGTTTAACGAAATGGTAGACAAGGTGGTACGTCTGAACGAACGTTTCATCCCACCATACGAAACAGGCGCAACACTCTACGTGCGTCCGCTTCTCATCGGCACTAGCGCACAGGTTGGCGTACACCCATCTGAAGAATATCTTTTCATCATCTTCGTCACTCCAGTAGGCCCTTACTTCAAAGGCGGATTCTCTTGCAATCCTTACGTCATCACTCGCGAATTCGACCGCTCGGCTCCTCTTGGTACAGGAACATTCAAGGTGGGTGGCAACTACGCTGCTTCGCTCCGCGCCAACAAGGCTGCTCACGACCTTGGCTACGCTTGCGAGTTCTACCTCGACGCAAAGGAAAAGAAATACATGGACGAATGTGGTGCCGCAAACTTCTTCGGCATCAAGAACAACACATACGTCACTCCAAAATCTTCATCCATTCTGCCATCTATCACCAACAAGTCACTCATGCAGCTGGCAGAAGACCTCGGCATGAAGGTTGAACGCAGACAGATTCCTGAAGAAGAACTCGAAACATTCGAGGAAGCAGGTGCTTGCGGTACAGCAGCCGTTATCTCGCCCATCAGCAAGATTGACGACATCGACCTCGACAAGAGCTTCGTATTCTCAGAAGACGGCAAGCCTGGCCCTTGGTCAACAAAGCTCTACAACCTGTTGCGCGGCATCCAGTATGGCACAGAACCCGACATTCACGGATGGACTCGTGTAGTAATTGACTAATTCACATAACACTCAACAAAAAAAACTAATAGACTATGAAACCTACACTTTTTCTCCTTGCTGCTGGCATGGGAAGCCGCTATGGCGGCCTGAAGCAGCTTGACGGTCTCGGACCAAACGGCGAAACCATCATGGACTACTCTATCTACGATGCAGTTCAGGCTGGATTCGGCAAAATTGTATGGGTTATCCGCAAAGATTTCGAAGAGCAGTTCCGTACTCAGATTCTCTCTAAGTATGAAGGCGTAGTACCATGCGAACTCTGTTTCCAGAGCATCGACAGTCTGCCAGAAGGATTCAAGTGCCCAGAAGGCCGCGTAAAGCCTTGGGGAACCAACCACGCAGTGCTGATGGGCAAGGACGTCATCAAGGAGCCATTTGCAGTCATCAACTGCGACGACTTTTATGGACGCGATGCTTTCATGTCAATCGGCAAATTCCTGACCAATCTTCCTGAAGGAACAAAGAACAAGTATGCAATGGTAGGTTTCCGTTGCTGCAACACACTCTCCGAAAACGGCTCTGTAGCTCGTGGCGTGTGCGAATATGACGACAACCGCCATCTCACCGATGTCGTAGAACGCACTGAAATTCTGCGTCAAGAGGACAAGGGAAACGCTATCTGCTACAAGGACGAGCAGGGCGAATGGATTCCACTGGAAGAAAACGTGCCAGTGTCCATGAACATGTGGGGCTTCACTCCCGACTATTTCGAGTACAGCGAGGAATACTTCAAGGAGTTCCTCTCTGATTCCAAGAACATGGAGAACCTCAAGGCAGAATTCTTCATTCCGCTTATGGTCAACAAGCTCATCAACGACGGAACAGCAACAGTTGAAGTGCTCGACACTACTTCCGTATGGTTCGGAGTGACATACGCAGCCGACCGCGATGCAACCGTTGAACGCATAGCAAAGCTCGTTTCCGACGGAGTTTACCCTAACAAGCTTTTCTAAGAAAGAGAAAAAAATATTTCATACCCTTTCAACGAATCGTACCAGATGCAACAACGCATCTGGTACGATTTTTTTAGACTTATTAAGAAAAAAATCCCAATTCATTCATCAAATTATTTTTTTTGCACTATCTTTGTAACTACATTACCAAAAACACACTAAAAAATGAAAGGAATAGTTCTTGCAGGTGGTTCGGGTACACGACTTTATCCAATCACAAAAGGAGTGAGCAAACAGCTCATCCCCATCTTCGACAAACCTATGGTGTACTACCCTATCAGCGTACTGATGCTGGCAGGTATCCGC
>CAJGCU010000049.1 GCA_904501945.1 uncultured Bacteroidaceae bacterium | reverse complement strand
TTACAACCTCAAAAGGGGTGAGAGTCTTACCTATGCCATAGGTGAGACTCTCACGTGTACCATAGGTGAGACTCTCACCCCTTTTGAGGTACAACATGAGGATATCGAACTGGTGTCTGTCCAAAGGTGAAAAAGCACAAGTTCAATAACTTTCCTATACTTCGAAGAAAAACAAAATATTATTACATCGAACTCTCATTAATTCAACATTCATTTTGTTTTCACACCATATAAAATCATTGCAAAATTGAGAAATGAAAATAAGGTCAAGAAAAAGGAGACAAGAATCTTCAGAAATTAATCCCTCCTCAAAGCGGACTCGCTTTATATTCCAATGTCACTTTATTTCATATCGCGATGTCCGTTCGTTTTTTAAGTCAAGGTTATACTATTCTTGTAAAACATAACCCTCAGTCCGTAATCTAATAAAACACCCACAATAAAAGACAAAAGGAGTTTTTTTTGATAAAAATTCCTACGCTGATAAAGCTTATTTATTCTCATGTATTTTTTTTAGGTGGAATTTTCCTATCTTTGCATTCAAAGCAGTCAGACAGTCTGTCGCTGGCAGCATCTTTCGGGATGTTGAAAGAGGAAAGTCCGGACAGCACAGGGCATCCCACTTCCTAATATAGAAGCAATCCGTGAGGGTTGAGTAATGCAGAAGAAAAAAACAACAGAGGTGACTTTTGTGCCAATCCTCAGGAATGAGCAATATTGTCACAACTGAAATGGTGAGAAGGTGAGGTAAGAGCTCACCAGCGGCATGGCGACATGTCGGCTGTGCATCTTGGGAGCTGCAAGTTCATGTAAACCACCGCCATAAGGGTTGCCCGCCCGATTGTTCGGTGGAGGGTAGAACGCTTGAGCTATGGGGTGACTCATGGAGTAGATAAATGACAGGCACGCACTGCGAAATGGGGCACATACCTTTCGTTAAATGGTGCGCACAAAACCCGGCTTATAGTCTGACTGCTTTTTTCTTTTTTTAATCACTTCTCTTTTTAAACATTTTAAGTTTAGAATGGTCATTCATACAGATAAAAAGCCGAAAAAAATGAAAAAGAAACACTTACTAACCGCAATATCCATGGTGCTGGCTTGTCATGCTGTGAACGGACAAGAGATTACGGACAAGAGGCTATGGACACTGCAAGAATGTTTGGAGTATGCACTGGAGAACAACATTCAGCTGCAACAGAAAAAGATTGCCGCGGCATCCAGCCATGAGGATGTGTTGCAGAGCAAGTCTGCCCTATTTCCTTCATTATCGTTCAACACTAATCAGAATGTCTCATGGCGCCCCTTTGCAGAAAGTACTATCAACCTGACAAATGGTTCAATGACAACGAACATAAACACGGTGTCGTACAATGGCTCATATGGCATCAATGCCAACTGGACGGTGTGGAACGGCAACCGCAACATAAACAACATCAAGCAAGACAAACTGAGCGAAGAGATTGCACAGCTAGATGTGGAGCAACAAGCAAATAGCATACAAGAACAAGTGGCCCAGCTGTTTGTACAGGTGCTTTATGAAACAGAGGCTGTAAAAGTATGTAAAGAAATTATAAAGTCAAGCGAGATGCAACGCGACCGCGCACAGAAGATGGTGGAACTGGGAAATTTAGCGCGTGTTGACTTGATACAACTCGAAGCGCAGGTAAGCCAAGATCACTATTCGCTAGCTCAAGCAGAGTCGCAACTGGCAAGCTATAAACTTCAGCTTAAGCAATTGCTGGAAATTCATGACAACGATTCGTTCGATATCGTTGTGCCCAACTTGCCAGAAGAGGAGATGTTCAGCATTATCCCCGACGAGCAGTCGGTGTACAATGCCGCTCTTGCCAATCGCCCTGAAATTCAGTCCAGCATGCTAAACGTAGTTTCGTCTGAAATTGCAATCACTAATGCTCGTGCTGGTTATATGCCTACTGTGTCGCTAACGGTTGGCATGGGTAGCAATAACTCTTCAGGCCAGCATATAGCCTTTACGGAACAAATCAAAAAAAACCTGAGCAACTCAGTGGGATTGACAGTGTCTATGCCTATTTTTGACAACTTGCAGACACGTACCAATATTCGCAAGGCGAAATACACACACCAAACTAATGTGCTGAACTTACAGAGTCAGCAAAAGCAACTCTACTCTACCATCGAGAATTGCTGGCTTAACGCTACTACGTCTCTGCATCAATACCAGTCGGCAAAGGCAAACGTGGCGAGTATGCAGGAAAGCTATGACTTAGTCAGCGAACAGTTCAACCTCGGACTGAAAAATATAGTAGAACTGACCACAGGAAAAAACAACCTGCTGCAAGCGGAGCAACAGTTACTTCAAACCAAATACACAGCTATACTTAATTATGCTATGCTTAAGTTTTATGCAGGAGAAAACATTGAATTGTAACCTCTAAAACTTTAAATTAATGAACTTAAAGACTCTTAAACTTACGAACTCTAAAAATCAAAAAATAATGAAAGCTTCTAATATATTTTCAACACTTTTCATCATTGTAGCATTCACAGCCTGCGACAAAGTTCCTAAAGTAACCTACTCAACTTCTCCTGTCGAGAAACAGAATATCACGACAAGCATTACTGCCACAGGTACGATTGAACCTGTTACAGAGGTTGAAGTCGGCACACAGGTTTCAGGTATTATCGACCGCATTTATGTAGATTACAACTCCATCGTACAAAAAGGACAAGTCATCGCAGAATTGGATAAGACGAATCTTTTGTCGGAATTGGTCTCAACACAAAGCAACCTTGCTAATGCCCAATCATCGCTGACCTATCAGACTTCAAACTACAATCGCTACAAGACGTTGTTTGAAAAAGGACTTGTTTCTGCCAATGATTATGAGAATGCAAAACTGTCTTACGAACAAGCGGTGCTACAAGTGAAAGTACACCAGCAAAATGTACAAAAAGCACAGACAAACCTTGGCTATGCCACCATCACTTCCCCAATTGATGGTATCGTGCTTTCAAAGGAGGTGGAAGAAGGACAAACAGTGGCTTCTGCTATGACTACTCCAACTCTCTTCATCATCGCACAAGACCTCACCGACATGCGTGTGATAGCAGACATTGATGAAGCAGACATTGGCGGAGTAAAGGAAGGATTGCGTGTTACATTCACCGTTGACGCTTATCCAGATGACATATTCGAAGGTGAAGTGACCCAAGTACGTCAGGAAGCTACAACCGAAAGCAATGTGGTTACCTACGAAGTGGTTATTTCTGCTCCCAACGATGAACTTAAGCTGAAGCCTGGCCTCACTGCCAACGTAACAATTTATACTTTTGAGAAAAATAATGTTCTCGCTGTATCAAACCGTGCCCTCCGCTTCACTCCTAACGAAGCCTTGCTACAAAAAGACGAGACCATCAGCAACATAGATTCTCCTCACAAGCTATGGACAAAAGAAGGCAACACTTTTAAAGCCCATAAAGTGGAAATTGGAACAACAAATGGAATGCTGACAGAGATTCTTTCTGGTATAGCAGAAGGCACAGAAGTATTAACCGACTTTGAGATTATCAGCAACAAGCCTCAAGGACCAGCAACAGAAGGAACTTCCAATCCTTTCATGCCTCGTCCACGTAACAACCGCAATAATGCTAATCCACAACAAAAACGATGAATTCCAAGCAAGACAATCGAAAAGTAGTCATAGAACTCGACAATGTGAAACGATACTTCCAAGTCGGCTCTGAGACAGTCAAGGCTCTGCGTGGTATCAGTTTTAAGATATATGAAGGTGAATTCGTCACAATCATGGGTACTTCAGGTTCTGGCAAATCAACATTGCTTAACCAATTGGGATGCTTAGACACTCCGACATCCGGCGAATATTATCTTGATGGAACTCCTGTTCGCAAAATGAGCAAGAATCAACGAGCCAAGCTCCGCAACCGCAAGATTGGATTTGTGTTTCAAAACTACAACCTTCTGGCTAAAACAACCGCTGTTGAAAACGTGGAACTTCCACTGATGTACAACAACAAATACAGTTCCAAGCAACGCCGTGAAGCAGCCGTTAAAGCTCTGCAAGCTGTAGGGCTGGGAGATCGTCTTGAGCATAAAAGTAATCAGATGTCAGGTGGACAGATGCAACGTGTGGCAATAGCACGTGCTCTTGTCAACAAGCCTGCAGTGTTGCTTGCCGATGAAGCAACGGGTAACCTTGACACACGTACCTCTTTTGAGATGCTTGTACTCTTTCAGAAACTTCACCAAGAAGGACACACCATCATCTTTGTCACTCACAATCCAGAGATAGCAGAATATGCGTCACGAAATATCAATCTTCGTGATGGAAAGGTTAGAGAAGACACTATCAACCCTCATATCAAATCTGCTGCTGAAGCATTGGCTGCTCTTCCACAGCCACAAGACGACTAATGAATTAAGAATAAAGAAGAATATATAAAGAATGAATATACTGAATTTGTTCAAAGTCAGCATCCGCGCTGTAGCAAACAACAAGATGCGTTCCTTCCTTTCCATGCTTGGCATCATCATCGGCGTGGCAGCAGTCATCATCATGATGTCCATTGGACAAGGTTCCAAAGAAAGCATACGCCAAGAACTCTCTACAATGGGAACTAACTTGCTGACCATACGCCCAGGTGCAGATATGCGTGGTGGAGTACGTCAAGACCCTTCTGCTATGCAAACTCTCAAGTTAGGCGATTACCAACGCATTGTCAACGAGAAGAAATTTGTCAGTTATGTTTCTCCTGAAGTTACCGCATCTGGGCAAGTCATCTATGGCAACAGCAATACATCCAGTACTATATATGGCGAATCGACTGAATACCTTGACATTAAGCAATGGAAAGTGGAAGAAGGACAGAACTTCAACGAAGAAGATATCCGCAAGTCTGCTAAAGTATGTATCGTGGGTAAAACGATCGTAAACGAATTATTTGGCAAAGGCAAAGAAGCGGAAGCTATTGGCAAGAATATTCGCTTCAAATCCATTCCTCTGCGCATCATTGGAGTGCTTGAGGGGAAAGGATACAACTCTTGGGGAATGGATCAAGACAATGTCATCATAGCTCCTTACACCTGTGTAATGAAACGTATCGCAGCCCAAACCTATTTCTCTTCAATTGTATGTTCTGCTCTTACTGAAGAACTTTCTGATGCCGCCATCGAAGAACTTACACAAATTTTGCGCAACAATCACAAACTGAAAGAAAATGCAGTTGATGACTTTACCATCCGTTCACAAGCAGAGATGATGGATACTATGTCTTCAACGATGGACACCGTCACCATCATCCTTGTTGTTGCAGCAGCTTTTTCTTTGCTCGTAGCAGGTATTGGTATCATGAACATTATGCTCGTTTCAGTTACAGAACGCACCAAGGAAATAGGCCTTCGTATGGCTGTAGGCGCTACTGGCATGGTCATATCTCTTCAGTTCCTCATCGAATCAGTCCTCATATCTCTTACAGGAGGTTTCATAGGAGTACTGTTGGGGTGCCTTGTTAGTCAACTATTCCCTCTCATCGGTATGCCATCGAGCATCCCGGCATGGTCCATTTACGTTTCTTTTGCTGTATGTACACTCATTGGCGTCATCTTTGGCTATATCCCTGCACGTAAAGCAGCCAACATGGATCCTATCGAAGCCATACGCCACGAATAACCAGTCTATGCATGAACGTCATCTCATTATTCAAATACAAAAAATAAATGAAAAAAATACTTGTGCTTTTGTTTTTTAGCGGCTCATTTTTCATATCATATGGACAATCGCTCAAAGACTTATTTCTCAACATGCCACAGCAGCTATGCCCATCGCTTTCTGAATACAATCGTTTGGAAATCGTTGATAACCAAAAAAATGGAAAGCCTATGCAGACACGGAACCTCTTTAAAACCATATCTGAAATGAAGGCGTTAACTAACCAATACGCACATCTTGTCATCTCTCAAAATTCCGAGAAAAAAATGATGCTGCTCACAAAAAATGATAGCACTCAGATAATTATGATTATCAGCACCATTCTAAGCGATAGTATAGCAGACTCTTCTGTCAGTTTCTACACCACAGATTGGCAGCCAATACAAGCATCAGACCATATTGATGAACCTACATCAGACGATTTCAGGAAAATTAGCATCAATCCCTCAACCCTTCGGCTAACCATTACTACAAGCAATCCACTTGTGCTACAAACAGATGGAAGTAACAAACCTGCCAAGAAATCGGCGGAAACTCATCAGACATTCGTTTGGAACCTAGAACAAAACAAATTCATTTTGCAATAAGTATTTAATCCTCAACACATCCTGTCACGATAATCTTCATAAACATACCTCCTAAACAGTTCAAACGTTCCGTCCTCATGTAGCATACCAATTGAAGGATGACCTATGCCATTGAACATATTGGTTTTCACGGTTGTGTAATGAATCATATCTTCAAAGATAAGCATTTCGTCGATTTGAAGGTCATGGTCAAATTGCCACAATCCCATAAAGTCACCAGACAAACAGGAATTGCCGCCAATGCGATAGGTATGCGGTTTGTTTCTTGCCGTTTCAAGGTCTTCGTCTTCGAGCGTTACAGCATAGCGCACAGTTGGCTTATAAGGCATCTCCAAACAATCGGGCATATGACAGGTAAAGCTGGCATTGATGATAGCAGTCTTAACACCACTATTCTCAACGATGTCCACTACTTTTGCCACAAGCGAACCTGTCTGCCAAGCAAAAGCACTTCCTGGTTCGAGAATCACTTTCAAATGCGGATATCTAGTATGAAAGCCCTGCAAAGTCTCTATCAGTAATTCCACATCATAATCCTGCCGAGTCATCAAGTGGCCACCTCCAAAATTAATCCACTTCAACTGAGAAAACCAAGGCGAGAATTTCTCCTCAATATGCTTTAATGTACGTACAAACACATCACTTCCCGACTCGCAATGGCAATGAATGTGGAAACCCTCTATTTGATCAGGTAGTTGTTCTGGCAAATCTTTTGCTAAAATACCAAACCTTGAACCTTGCGCACAAGGATTATACAACTCAGTTTCTATCTCACTGTATTCAGGATTCACACGCACACCAACAGAAGCTTTACCTGCAGCCTTAGACACAAATCGTTCATATTGAGTCAAAGAATTGAATGTAATATGGCTTGAACATTCCACAATTTCCTCAAATTCCTCTTCTGTATATGCAGGTGAATAGGTATGAGCCTTGCTGCCAAATTCCTCCTTTGCCAATCGAGCCTCAAACAATGACGATGCAGTCGTGTGACTGATATACTCTCGAAAAATAGGGAAACTTTTCCACAAAGCAAAAGCCTTAAATGCCAGTATAATCTCCACGTTGGCACGCTGAGCCACATCGCGAATCAAGGTCAAATTTCGTCGCAACAACTTCTCCTCCATCACATAGCATGGTGATGGAATTTGCCCTATATTATTTTCAAGTAAAGTCATATGTTCTTTATTTAATTCAATCAATTACTTCATATTTAGCAAATTTAAGCAACAATTGCTTCGTTCCGACATTCTCAAACTGTACCGTTGCTTTCGTGCTGTCACCTGTTCCTTCTATACGGAGCACTTCTCCACGCCCAAAACGATTATGAATAATGTGTTTGCCAACAGAAAGCGAAGATGACGATTGAGTTGAAGACGTGGCATAAAGTGTGGCAGCTGCGACTGATGCAGCAGTTGCAGAACCTACGGGAGTAACTACTTGCATTGGTTTAACTGCAGACATTGGCTTAACAGACGATATGGTTGGACGGAATGGACGAGAAGTCTCTTGGCTTTCTTTGTCACCAAACAATCCCCCTTTTCGTTTCCATGGCAGTTCTACCTCATCATCCATGCTCCTTCGTGAAGAGAATAAGCCATGCTTCCTTTCCAGATATCTTGGGTCAATGTCCTGCAAGAATCGGCTTGGTGCCGAAAATTCCATCTGTCCATAGCGAAAACGGCATTGCGCATAAGAGAGATAGCAACGCCTCTTAGCTCTTGTCATTGCTACATAGAATAGACGTCGTTCCTCCTCCATCTCACGCGGATTTCCTGACACCATTTGGTTTGGAAAAAGGCCTTCTTCAAGACCAACTACAAATACCGTTCCGAATTCCAATCCTTTAGCCGAATGAATGGTCATTAGCGTCACCTTATGCTCGTCATCTCCTTTATCATCATCCACATCACTCATTAGCGACACTTCCGACAAATAGTCTGTCAGCGCAATATTTTCATTACCCTCTTCTAATCTTGTCTCGCAGAAATCTTGCATACCATTCATCAACTCCTCAACATTCTCTTGCCTGGACAGGTTTTCAGGCGTAGCGTCCTGATATATGTCATTAATGATGCCGCTTTGTTTCACGATTGCCGTTCCCACCTGATTGGCTGGCAGTTTCTGTGCTTGTTCTATAAACGAAGCAATCATCTCACGAAACATCACAATCTTTGCAAGCGTTCCTTTGTTCACTCCTAAGTCGTATGTTTCAGGACTACTGATTACACTCCAAAGGCTCACCTCATGCGCTGTCGCAACAGCAAGTATTTTCGCGACAGTCGTCTGGCCGATACCTCGTGCTGGATAATTGATGACTCGCCTGAAAGCTTCCTCATCATTTGGGTTAACAGCTAATCGGAAATATGCAATCACATCCTTTATTTCCTTGCGCTGATAGAACGACAAACCTCCATAAATGCGATACGGCAGCCCTTCCTTGCGCATCGTGTCTTCAAACACACGGCTCTGCGCATTGGTACGATAAAGAATTGCGAAATCAGAATACTCACATCGTTCATTTCTTTTTACACTACGAATGGCGTTTGCCACCATCTTTGCCTCCTCCAAGTCCGAATGAGTATCCATCAAATGAAGCTTCTCTCCTCGCTCATTCTCAGAAAAGACATCCTTCTGAATCTGTCTGCTATTCTTTCGAATAAGACTGTTTGCAGCCTCTACAATATTCTGTGTCGAACGGTAATTCTGCTCTAGCTTAAACAATCTTGCTTCATTATATATCTTCTGGAATGTCAGTATATTATCAATATTAGCTCCACGAAAACTATAAATGCTCTGAGCATCATCTCCTACCACACATACGCGTTGATGATTCTTTGTCAATTGCCACACAATACGGTGTTGCGCAAAGTTCGTATCTTGATACTCATCCACCAATACATATCTAAAACGCTGTTCCCACCTCTCCAACACATCAGGATGTTTGTCAAACAGCAGATAAGTGTATAGAAGGATATCGTCAAAATCCATTGCGTCACTCTGCTTGCATCTGCTACAATAGCGCATGAAGATTTGTCCCAATGCAGGCATATTCTGTCGAGCATCACTTTGTGCGTTCGCTGTATTTGATATATACTGTTCTGCTGTTACCAACTGATTTTTAGCATTTGAAATAATGCCCAGAACAGTCCCTGATTTATATTTCTTATCATCCAATTCCATCTCTTTGATGATAGACTTCACGAGACTTTTGCTGTCAGCTGCATCATAAATTGTAAAATTCGCAGAAAATCCTATTCGTTCATGCTCTGCACGCAAAATACGAAGAAAGATGCTATGAAATGTGCCCATCCACAACATCCTTGCATATTCTGCCCCCACAATGTCTGCAATCCTCGACTTCATTTCGCCTGCAGCCTTGTTCGTAAATGTCAATGCCAAAATAGACCATGGCTGATAGCCCTGCTCCATCAGATAAGCAATCTTATAGGTCAGCACCCTCGTCTTACCCGACCCTGCACCAGCAATCACCAACGAGGGACCGTTGCAGTACTCTACGGCTGCACGCTGCGAAGGATTAAACGTATCTAAATAGTTTTCCAAAATCTCAAATTTTCAAATCCTTCTACACATTTTTCTTGAACACGGACACTTTTGGCAGTTTCGTATATTTCTGCTTTACTATTGTCTTTATATTCTGTTCGCCAATCAGTTTAAATTCGATTGTTCCGTCCTTTGTCAGTTTCAGTTCCACGTCCTGAGCATCGTGGCCAATATCGCTCACCATTCTCACCAGCGCCTTGTTGTCCTTCACTTCTTTCACTTTCAGTATCACCCATGTGCCATTCAGCTCGCCTTTCAAATATCCATATGTTTCCTCTCCTTCAAAATCTTTCAAAGCGATGTTCTTTTCAGCGAGATTGAGCACCATCGTCGCCCCCAGTACCTCACATTGCCACATTCCTTCAAACTGTTTTTGTGCACGCCCGGCAATGGCAACCAATACCATACAGAGCATTAAAAATATTTTCCTCATTATATCTTCTCTTTTCATGAATTATGTTTAAGTGTACAAAGATAGCACAAAAAAGAAAAATATCAAAAGGAGAAACAGAGAATCTGCCAACAAGGATACAAAAGTCCTTTTCCCCCATTCCCAAACGCCATCTGCACCCACAAATCAAGGCTGCATTACACTTTAGCAGTTGCACCATTGTGTGGGGCACATCGATTTTCACACACGCCTTCCTTCCATCATCACAAATACGCTACACCCTTCATCGCACTTACGTTGCACCCGCAAACGTAATTACGCTACACCCGTCACCTCTACGACAGCAAATGGTTCTCTGCAATATAGCGCCAAAGAGGAGCCACCATGAGGGATTGCTTCATTTCGTCGCGACGAAGCAAATCAAGAAGTTCTTCTTTTGTAAAGAGATGAACGGTAATCTCTTCAGTCTCGTCAAGATGCTGAGCAGATACTTTTTCTACGCCTTTCGCAACAAAAGTATGATTAAGATTGTTCATGGAAGTCGGGTTGGCCGAAAGAGTCGTAAATTCGCTCCATTCTCCACCTGCATAACCTGTTTCTTCCAGAAGTTCACGCTTGGCAGCATCTAGAGGAGAGGCATCGGCAGCGTCCATCGTTCCAGCACAAAGCTCGTATTCCACAATACCCAATGCGTGGCGATACTGACGCACAAGAACAAATTTTTCGTCAGCAGTAACTGCAATGACATTGACCCACGTTGGATATTCAAGTACATAATACTCTGGCACAATCTTTCCATCAGGCATACGCAACGTGTCACGACGAGCCGTCAACCAAGGACGCTGAATGAGATATTCCGTACTGACAGTCTCCCAAGGCTGGATGTCTGTTTCTTTTTTTATCATATATAATTAAATAATAGTATACAAAAAAGGAGAAAGCATGACTTTCTCCGTTACTTTTGAGCCTCTTGTCGGATTCGAACCAACGACCCCGAGATTACAAATCACGTGCTCTGGCCAACTGAGCTAAAGAGGCGGGTGGGCAAGCTTACTACATCGCGCCGCTACAACCAAGTACCCTTGCTGCGGTCAAGCCCTGGGGGATTCCGAGGGAGCTGGCCGTATAGGACTTACCCATTTTGCGGGTGCAAAGGTATGCCTTTTTTGCGAAGTGGCAAAACTTTTAGACGGAAAAATAGCTTCAATCCGTAAATTATCAATTATCAATTGTCAATTATCCATTAAAAAGTCGTAACTTTGCAGCCATTATGGAAGAAATCATACTCAATCTCACCAATGGCGCACTTGACAATCTCAACTACGGTTGGATTGTCTTGTTCATGACAATAGAGAGTTCTTTTATCCCATTCCCATCAGAGGTGGTCATGATTCCAGCGGCCTACATGGCCGCCGAAACTGGCGAAATGACCTATCCAATGATTATTTTGACGGGTACAATTGGCGCACTTTTAGGTGCACTCATCAATTATGTGCTTTCATACTTTCTTGGGCGTCCCATCGTCTATGCGTTTGCCAACAGTCGCTTTGGCCACATGTGTCTGATTGATGCAGAAAAAGTGCAGCAGGCTGAAGCTTACTTTGACAAGCACGGCATTGTATCGACCCTCATCGGCCGCTTGATTCCAGCTATACGCCAGCTCATCAGCATCCCTGCGGGTCTTGCCAAGATGAATCTCATGCAGTTCATTCTATTCACCAGCATCGGCGCAGGACTCTGGAACTGCATCCTTGTGGCTATTGGCTATGCTTTCCACAGCACCATGCCTAAGCAAGAGCTGATCGACACGATTGCGCATTATTCGCACATCATCGGCATTGCAGCCATCATCATCGTTATTGCCATCATCGTATACCTTATATATAAAGGGGCGAAGAAATAGTAATACGGCTGTAGGGGCACAGACCATGCGGTCAGAGACCACACAACCTCTAAATCGAAAAATAAAGATATGTTTGAAAATCTAAGCGAAAGACTTGAACGGTCTTTTAAGATACTGAAAGGTGAAGGAAAAATCACCGAAATCAACGTAGCAGAAACGCTGAAAGACGTGCGCAAGGCTCTGCTCGAAGCCGACGTTAACTATAAGGTTGCCAAAAACTTCACAGACACCGTGAAGCAGAAGGCACTGGGTCAAGACGTGCTGACAGCAGTGAAGCCAGGGCAGCTGATGGTGAAAATCGTACACGATGAATTGGCTGCCTTGATGGGCGGCCAAGCCACAGACTTGAATCTGTCAGGACATCCGACTGTAATTCTGATGGCAGGTTTGAATGGTGCCGGCAAGACAACCATGTCGGGTAAATTGGCATTGCGCCTGAAAAACCAAAATCACAAAAAGCCTCTGCTTGCAGCCTGCGACACCTTCCGTCCTGCGGCTATGGAACAATTACGCGTGCTTGCAGAACAAGTTGGCGTTCCTTGTTATCTTGAACCAGGTGCAACAAACCCTATAGCAGTTGCAAAGAATGCCATCCAGGAAGCCAAGGCGAAAGGATATGATGTAGTGATTGTCGATACGGCTGGACGTCAGTCAATTGACGAAGAACTGATGGTGCAGATAGAACAGATCAAAGCCGCAGTCAACCCTAACGAGACACTTCTTGTTGTGGATGCCATGACTGGCCAGGATGCTGTCAATACGGCAAAGACCTTCAACGAACGTCTCGAGATTGACGGCGTTATCCTCACCAAACTGGATGGTGACACTCGTGGCGGTGCAGCCCTTTCAATCCGTACCGTAGTAACGAAGCCTATCAAGTTTGTAGGTACAGGCGAAAAGATGGAAGCACTTGACGTGTTCCACCCCGAACGTATGGCCGACCGCATCCTTGGCATGGGCGACATTGTTTCTTTCGTAGAACGTGCACAGCAACAGTTTGACGAAGAAGAAGCGAAACGTCTGGAAAAGAAGATAGCCAAGAACAAGTTCGACTACAACGACTTCCTCGGACAAATCAACCAAATCAAAAAGATGGGCAACATCAAAGATTTGGCATCAATGATTCCAGGTATGGGCAAAGCATTGAAAGATGTGGATATTGACGATAACGCATTCAAGTCAGTGGAAGCCATGATTGGCTCAATGACTCCCTACGAGCGCGAGCATCCAGAGTGCATCAATATGTCGCGAAAACTGCGTATTGCCAAAGGTTCAGGCAATTCCATTGATGAGGTAAACCGCATCACAAAACAGTTCGAACAAATGCGCAAAATGATGCATCAGATGACTAGTCCTAAAATGGCTCAAGCTATGGCGCAGATGCAGCGTATGAAGGGCATGAAAGGAATGCCAAGATTCTAAAACGAAGAAAAGAAAGAAACATCATGCAACTGATAGACGGAAAAGCAACAGCAGCAGCCATCAAAGCTGAGATAGCAGAAGAAGTAAAAAACATTGTAGAAGCAGGAGGCAAGCGCCCTCATCTTGCAGCTATCCTTGTTGGCCACGATGGAGGCAGCGAAACTTATGTAAAGAACAAAGTATTAGCATGTGAAGCGTGCGGATTCACTTCCACCCTTCTCCGCTTCGAGGATGACATTACAGAAGAGTTCCTTCTGGAGCAAGTGGAAAAACTGAATAAGGATGCCGATGTAGATGGCTTCATCGTGCAGCTTCCACTTCCCAAGCACATCTCAGAACAGAAAATTATCGAAGCCATTGACTATCGCAAAGACGTGGACGGCTTCCACCCCATCAATGTGGGTCGTATGGCCATTGGCCTTCCCTGCTACATCTCTGCTACCCCACTGGGCATCATCACATTGCTCAAACGTTACAACATCGAAACAAGTGGCAAGAAATGCGTTATCCTTGGACGTTCCAACATCGTAGGCAAACCAATGGCGCAGCTGATGATGCAGAAACAATATGGTGACGCCACAGTAACAGTATGCCACAGCCGTTCAAAAACTCTGAAAGAGGAATGTCTACAAGCCGACATCATTATTGCAGCAATTGGCAGTCCTAATTTCGTAACAGCAGATATGGTAAAAGAAGGCGCTGCCATTGTCGATGTAGGTACAACACGCGTCCCAGATGCAACACGCAAAACTGGTTTCCGACTCTGCGGAGATGTTGACTTTGAGAATGTAGCACCCAAATGTTCTTTCATCACCCCTGTGCCAGGCGGCGTAGGTCCTATGACCATTTGTTCACTCATGAAGAACACGCTAAGTGCAGGACGCAAAGAATTTTACAATTAAATCGCATTTTCTTCGCCAATTATTTGGTCAATACAAATAATTGTCCTACCTTTGCACTCGCAAATCAGAAATGATTGCTACATGGTGGATGTAGTTCAGTCGGTTAGAGCGTCAGATTGTGGTTCTGAATGTCGTGGGTTCGAGTCCCACCACCCACCCCCAAGGAGTTTCACAAACGTGAAGCTCCTTTGTGTTTTTATACAAAAATTGGTACCCTCCAAAAAAACAAATGAGATGAATAAAGTTTGGCAGACAAGAAAAAGTGATTGCAATGCTCCACCTACCCTCTGTCATCCAAGCGATTCTTACCACACAATGCCTTTATCTGCCTTTGCAAAAATCAATCAGTTGAGAATATAAAACGTTTTGGGATAGCAATTGTTCATTGCCTAACATGATGAATTGCTTGCGAGCACGAGTAATGGCCACATTGAGCTTACGGTCAACCAAAGTTCCTCCTATCGTTACAAGCTCAGAAAGCCTTTCTAGTTCATAATATTGCACAATAGTTGTGCCATATATAATAATGTCTCGCTGAGAGCCCTGAAAACGCTCCACTGTATCTATTAGTAACTGGCTGCTATTACCCATCCCGCACTCACTCAACAGGTTTGCCACTTCTGTATGCACCGTAGCTATTTGCCGACGATAAGGAACGATGATGCCTAATTGCCTCGAAGGGTCAAACGATATCCCGTTTTTCTGATGAACAATACATATCTTCTTCACAATCTGAGCAATCCTCTGCGCTTCGAGCACATTCGCCTTCGGCATATAATCTTCAAATGAAGGACGAGGAACATGAACAAAGGCACAGCGACGAGTAGCCACAAGCGTCTCTATTGAATCCGCTTCATCGTAATTAGTAAACAGAAGATTTTCTTTTTGATGCGGGAGACCTACTGGCAAAAGACGATTCTCATAGAAAAGACGAGAGGCGAAAGCAGCAATATCAGGATGCATACGTCCTTGATGATTAAGCATGGCCACAATATCTTCACGATGACGATATTTCTCATAAAGTCTTTCGAAAAGCGAATTTCGGCAATTGGTTAGTCCTATGGCATGAAGCATTGGAGATGTAACCGCTGATTTTTTCTCGTCCTGCACTACTACAGCAGGCAACTGCTTATGGTCACCAATCATTATAATCTTATCTATGGCAGAAGAAGTTAAGATAGACAACAAATGGGGCTCTAGAATTTGCGATGCTTCATCAAATATCGCCACTTGAAAATGCTTAAGCTTGAATAATGCAAAATGGCTATTCATCGAAGCTACTGTACTCACAAAGATATGCGTATCTTTTACCTTCTCTATCACTTCTTGCCTATTAGAAAGCTTTCCCAGCATATTCTCCAATAAATTATCTTGATAGTGGGGAGCACAAGAAAACTCACGACCAATGCGTATATATTGTGGATGAGACTCTATAGCTGAGAGCATAGCGCAAATTTCATCAACAGCCCGATTGGTATAGGCAAGCAACAATATATCATGTTCCGCTTGAAGATGCTCCTCAACCATACACTTCAAAGCAACAGAAGTTTTCCCCGTTCCAGGAGGTCCTACAAGCAAAAAAAGATCTTCCACAGCAGGTTCTCGCTGACACAACAAAAGTTCACGGCGATGCTTACTGCAGGTTAGAAGTGAGAAATGACCCCTATAAAGACTTTTGAAATTCGTATCCACATGGTCATGCTCAATTGCATATTTAGCATCTTTATTAAAAACCTTTTCATTCCTCTGCTTATTCTTCAGTTTCAACCAGACGTATCCTTCTCCATAACTCTCCACACTGCAACGCAGCACCTGCTGCGTAACAGCTGAATCTACATCAGATTGACGCTGATAAAAGATAACAGAATCGCCTATTCGGAAATTGGGAAGTGATTCTCTATCAAGCATGCACAGACACACTGCATCTACACCATCCTGAATTCGCAGGTCGGCAATCTGCAAGTCAACAATAATGTCTCCATTTTCCTTCTTGACATTTGTATCTGCATTCCACAACGAAGACAAAGCTCTTGTGGAATCAGGTCGAGCATTACACACCTTACTTTCAAACTGCTCACGTTCAATAAATTGCAAAAACGTATAAAAATATTCAGCGGTGAGAGCATCCATAGTTTGCAAAACACCAATAACAGAACTGATTTCTGGCAAACACCACGTTTGCCAAAACTTATCATTACACTTAGGTTTGCGCCTTAATGCCTGTGGTGTCAGTTTGGGAATCCACGTCCTCGCCTCACCATGCAGCAAACCCAATTCAAGTGCCACTATATTATTTCGGATATTCATAGCACGTTGTACTATCTCCTGAAAACTTCTCTGTTCCTGCAACTTCGGATATTTAGAATAAAGCAGATTGCCAATCACGTCAGCCTGCCGTACCCCCGTATTATAATAAAGAATTTCCTTATACAGCAGCATCTGCATCAGATGCTCATCCTTTGCACAATTGCGAAACTCGTCCCATTTTCCAGATTTCAGTTCAATTAGAAATTTCCTTTCATCTACGCCATTGCTTATCAAGCAGTCCATACGTCCTTGCAACCCCAAAGCTTCACAGAAGAAAGAAGGTTCTATGTGCACTTCTGTACCCTCCTCCTGCATAAAAGGTTGCAAATTCAATTCTCGAACAACCTGCAGAATGTGATGAAATTGGTTTTGTGTCTCCTCAAAAAACTCTCTATCTATTTCAGCACAAGCCGAAATATCCAAAACACGCTCAGAAAAAGCCTTCTGCATAGATGCACGATAGTCAGGAGCGGGCAGGTTGAACGCATCATCAAGAAATTGGTTGGAGAAGTCTCCCAGTAAAGTATAAACCGTGCTTTCCGATGGCTTAAATTTTGCCAAAAGATGATTAAAAGCCGACTCTCCCCACGCCTTCACACAGCCAGTCACAGTAGTGGTGTCTAGCAAAAAGTCGGGCTCCACAATAATATACAGAGGATGATATGTGCCTTCCGTATCAATCGTAAACGAGAGGGCGTTAAACTGCATACCTGGTTTCAAAAGAAGAACAGACTGCAAAGTATGCTGATTGGCAGAAGCATCTATCCGAAAAGGCTTTTCAGAAGGAAATTCATGAGAGATTGCTTCAATATACGGTGCTTCAATACTCTGCACAACGAACCTTTGCCTTTTCTTGCGAACCACTTGTCTTATCTGTTCTACAGAAACGGGAAGAAATTCCCCGTCAGGCAGCAAGCCTTTCAATTGACGGGGAATAGGTTCTCCTGTAAAATGAGCCATTGCATCAGCAAAAGCACGCACATCAACAAGAAAAGTACGCTCGTCAGGCATCAAATCTTGACATTCAACCCTTCGAGCGCGCCATCGAAAAGTATCCACTCTATAGAGCGGATAAGACGTCAGGCGGCAGACAGCCTGAAGGCGTGAAAAGAAATCATTATAGTCGCTGGGCAAATCGCGAGTCTTCTCTATGCAGACACGATGCAGCGCATCATAGAAATAATGATACTTTTGTCTTAACGACAGTTCAGAGAGAAAGACTTCTAAAATGTCTTGCCAAACCATAATGATGTATGTAACGCATCAAGCACATTCGAGCTGTCCAACAATCTC
>CAJGCU010000048.1 GCA_904501945.1 uncultured Bacteroidaceae bacterium | reverse complement strand
TCGAAGGATAGAGACTGGCATTTTATTGGACATCTCCAAACAAATAAGGTGAAGTATATGGCTTCGTTTGTTGGTTTGATTCATTCTGTTGATTCGATGAAACTATTGAAAGAAATCGATAAACAAGGCAAAAAAGTGGAACGGACTATCGATGTGCTCTTGCAGTTGCATGTTGCTACTGAAGAAACAAAGTTCGGACTTTCTCCCCAAGAGGTATCTGATATACTTGAAAGTGAAGAATATACATTGTTGAAAAATGTGCGAGTCGTTGGTCTGATGGCTATGGCTACAAATACGGATGACGATGTACAGATAGCGGAAGAATTTGAACGAGTTCGTCAGTTCTTCTATTTCTTGAAGAAAAAATATTTTTCAGATAGACCTGAATTTAAGGAACTTTCCATGGGAATGAGTGGAGATTACCTGATAGCCCAAGAGCATGAAAGTACCCTCGTGAGAGTGGGAAGCTCAATTTTCGGCGAGAGAAATTATGAATAACGAGAATTAATTAGAAACGCTAAACGATAATACTATGAATCTTAATGAAAAACGACGTGATGTGGCAAGGGAAATCTGCCGCTGTTATGGAATTACACTTAGTGTAGACATATTGCATGCTTTTGCCGATATGCTTGAACCCTTCAAAGTTTTAAGAGGGCATCGACTTTTGGAAGAAGGTCAGGTGTGTGACTATATGTATTATGTGGAGCGTGGTTTGTTATTGCAGTATTACAAAAAGAAAAATGTTTCTGTAACTGAACATATTAGCCATGAAGGAGATATGGTGATCTGTATTGAGAGTTTCTTTTTGCGTGAACCTTCTAAAATTGCAGTTACGATGCTGGAACCAAGTGTTGTTTTCGGTATTCCCCATGATGCCATGGAGACGCTTGCTAGCAAGTCATTTGAATTTTGCAAATTGATATTCAGCATTCAGCAGCGTGCCTTAATAGTATCCCAACGTAAAGCGGATGTATTGCGTTTTGAGACGGCAAAAGAACGCTATATCCGCACGATGAAAGAAAATCCTGAAATTATACGTCGAGCACCACTACACAATGTGGCGTCGTTTTTGCAAATGTCACCAGAGACACTAAGTAGAGTAAGGGCGCAAGTAACTGATGCCGATATAAAATAGGAGTGACTTTTTGATTTTTCTTTGTGTTGATGAGATGTGTCTATTTATGTTTAAATTAGATACAAATACTTCTATTATCGTTAGTTGACTTGGTTTACAGGTTCTCCATCCAAATATGCTCTAACATTTTCTGTACAAATTTTGATGAGACGTAGTCTTGCCTCTTGGGTTGCCCATGCAATGTGTGGCGTAAGATAGCAGTTGGGGGCATTTAGAAGAGGGTTGTCCGCTGTTGCTGGCTCTGTGGTAAGTACGTCTGCTCCGTATGCGGCAATTGTTTCATTCTTGAGTGCTTCAGCTACAGCCTTATCGTCAACCAGTGGACCTCTTCCTGTATTGATAAGAATGGAAGAAGGTTTCATGGATGATAGTCTTTCGGAATTTACAAGGTGACGAGTCTTCTCTGTAAGCGGGCAATGAAGTGATACAATGTCGCATTGTTGGAAAATGGTATCCATGTCTGCTTTCTTAATGCTGAAGGGTAATTCTTCTTCGTCTTTTGAAGTGTATGCAAACACTTGAATGCCAAAGCTTGAGGCAATTCGTGCTGTTGCCATACCAGTATTGCCAAGTCCGATAATTCCCATCTTTTTCCCGCTTAATTCAAACAGATGATGATCTAGATAGCAAAAATCAGGCGATGAAACCCATTTGCCTTGCTTGTTTTCACGTGCATAGTGGTCAACGCGTCCAACAATGTTTAGCAGATGACAAAAGACCATCTGTGCTACGCTTTCAGTAGAATAGGCGGGAATATTGGTCACCACGATGTTTTGTCTATTTGCAACTTCCAGATCAACAACATTATATCCTGTTGCCAATACTCCTATGTATTGCAGGCGTGGCAGCATATTTAAAATCGTTGCGTCAAGTATGACCTTATTGGTCAATACAATTTCAGCTCCTTTGCATCGAGCAATTATTTCTTCAGGCGAAGTTCGTTCGTATATTTCGACTTCAGCAAATTCTTCTAATCCACTCCAAGAAAGTTCTCCTTGGTCAACGGTGTATGCGTCAAGTATAACAATTTTCATAAGTATGTGATTTCACTGCAAAATTACTTAAAGTTATAGAAAAAAACATTATCTTTGCATGATATTTTTCAAGAATGAAAGAAAAAACGCCTCATATAGAACAAGAGCAATCCACCACCTATGACCATGTGATTAAATACACTGGTCTTTTTGGTGGAGTTCAGGGTGTAACTATGCTTGTTTCTATTGTGAGGAATAAGATAGTTTCTGAGTTGCTTGGACCTTCAGGGTTGGCATTGATAAATTTTTTTAATAATGCTATAAGGCTTGTCAATCAATCGACTGATTTTGGTTTACCGTTCAGTGCTGTGAAGCATGTGGCAGAATTGTTTGAACGAGGAACGGAAGCCGAGGTGAGGGACTTTGTACGTACTGTGCGTACCTGGTGCTTATGTGCGGGCTTGTTAGGAATGATGCTCTGCTTGGCTCTATGTCAGCATATCAGCTATTGGACTTTCGAGAACGATGAATACACACACCATTTTGCTCTCCTTTCGTTAGTTGTGGCGATGCTTGCTGTGCAAGGGGGAGAGGCTGCTATCTTGAAAGGTATGAAGCAGCTGAAAAAAATTGCTGTTATTTCCGTTTGGGGAGCTTTGTCAACACTGATTATATCCACTCCTCTCTACTGGTTCTGGGGCGAGGAATGTATCGTTTATTCTTTGCTTCTTTGCAATGTCGCGGTTTTATCCATACACATTCATTATTCCGCAAAAATTGTACCATGGCAAGTTTCCATGTTCTCTATGCAAGAATATGCCAAAGGTTGTCCTATGCTGAAACTGGGACTTGGATACGTAATGGCAGGTGTTTTCGGACAAGGAGCAGAATATATTATTCGAGCTTTGATTCTACGCTTTGGTGAATTAGCAGATGTTGGACTTTATAATAGTGGATATGTGCTAGCTGTTACTTACGCAAACATTGTTTTTGTTGCTTTTGAGGCAGATTATTTTCCACGCCTTTCTGCTGCTCATCATGATATGAAACGAATGAATCAGACCGTCAATCAGCAAATTGAGGTAGGAGTTTTGCTGATGGCACCCATTTTAGCGCTGTTTGTTCTTGCGATGCCTGTGATTGTTCCTTTGCTTTTTTCAGAAGAGTTTGTGGGGGCAGTTCCAATGGCGATTAGTGCATCTTTCTTTATGTTTTTCAAGGCATTGACATTGCCTGCAGCCTATTTGGCTTTAGCTAAAGGTGATTCGCGTATCTATATGACGACAGAATTGATTTATGATGTTTTTGTTGCCATCGCCATACCTTATGCATTCAAGCTGTGGGGATTAGAAGGAGCAGGGTGGGCTTTGTCGGTTGCAGGCTTCTTAGATATGTTGCTTATTCATGGCATCTATAGCATTCGTTATGACTATTCTTTCGATTTCAGAAAAGTTGGATTGTATCTTATGCAGTTCATTTGCATCTCTGTTGCTGTAATTACAGCTCTTCAAGATAATCTATGGATGAAAGTTGTTACTGCTGTAGCATTTATTCTGTCGGCTTTGATATCATTTCATGTGCTTAAGAAGGAAACTCAGTTAATAACCAAATTGAAGAATAGGCTATGGCGAAAGTGACAGTCCTTACAGCGGTGTATAATGCAGAACGTTATTTGCGTCAGTGTCTTGACTCCCTTAAATGCCAGACGTTGACCGATTGCCAGTTCATTTGTATAGATGATTGTTCTACAGATACTTCTTACAGCATTTTGCAAGAATATGCTCTAGCTGACAGTCGTTTTCAAGTATTGCGAACACCAGTCAATAGTGGACAGGCCCAAGCGCGTAATTATGGACTCCTATTTGCAAAAGGCGAATATGTAGCAATGCTCGATGCCGATGATTGGTTTGCACCTGATACGCTAGAACAGGCATATTCTGTTCTTAAAAATCAGAATTGTCAATGCGCTGTTTTGCAGCTTGTTCAATATTTTGATGAAAATGGTCGAGAAGAATTGTTTCCTATTTCCAGCAATAAAAAAGAATGGAGTGGGGCAGAGGCATTCCGTCTCAGTCTTGATTGGTCGCTTCATGGATTGTATGTGGTGGAGGCTAAAATACATAAAACCTTCCCATTTGATGATACTTGCCGTCTGTTCAGCGATGATAACACGACTCGTCTTCATTATCTTCATTCAGATAAGGTTCTTCTTTGTGCAGGAAGGTATTATTATAGAAAACACTGTGCATCCATGACCAATGCTTGTACAATTCGAAGATTTGACT
The DNA here is from genome assembly GCA_904501945.1 of uncultured Bacteroidaceae bacterium. Taxonomy (GTDB): domain Bacteria; phylum Bacteroidota; class Bacteroidia; order Bacteroidales; family Bacteroidaceae; genus Minthosoma. The sequence goes on along the minus strand of CAJGCU010000048.1, from coordinate 13,707 downwards.
ATATGCTTGCCAATCTTTCCATGAAACGTCAGCTTGAAGCATTGGCGCTAGATGGGAGAGAGGGTATCCTTAATTTCTACGAAACTCATCGCTGGCTCAATCTTGTCGGCTGCTATTGGTATTATTATCAGCATCGTAACTCCTTTACATTGCAGGAGCAGCAAGAGATACAGTCGCTTTTTGTTCAGATGTTGCCTACTATAGAACGGCGCCGCGTTGCTAAGAGCGTGAAGTATAAATTAGGCTATTTCCCATTCCGTTCTTATCGTACATTCTGTTTTTTTGAGAATTTGTATTTCAAGTTGAGGAAAATCTTAGGAAGGCAAAAGTGAGAGAAAGAATCTGTTGAAAAGTTTTTCAATTATCCTTATAGAGGTATAAAAAGAGAAGAGGCTATGTCTTAACATAACCTCTTCGTCTATCTATGGGAAAGTTTCTAGTTACTTCTTCTTCATTGCAGCGTAACGGTTCATGAACTTGTCTACGCGACCAGCAGTGTCAACAAGCTTAGCCTTACCTGTGTAGAATGGGTGAGAAGTTGAAGAAATTTCAATCTTGATTACTGGATACTCCTGACCTTCGAACACTTCTGTTTCGTTAGATTTTGCTGTGGAGCGAGAAAGGAACATATCGCCGTTTGACATATCCTTGAAGATAACAGGGCGATAGTTTTCTGGGTGAATGCCTTTTTTCATTTTAGTTTATTGTTTTATACAGTCAAATAAATTATTGCTGGTGACAATAAGTTGTTTATCTCTCATGCTTTCGTAAAAGCGGTGCAAAGTTACGCTTTTTTATCAAATAGACAAAACAAAACGCTTTATTTTTCTTTCGTCTCATTAAATAATTGCTTCTTTATTTATTTTTTATGATGAGAAGTGCTGTTTTATTCGTTTTTTTGAGCTACCTTTGTAGTCGGAATCGCAAAATGGTGCTTCCGCAAGTGTTCATTGTAAACATTATTTATTATTAAAACATAAAGATTTATGGTAAGCTACAAAGAACTTGGTCTCGTGAATACACGCGAGATGTTCAAGAGAGCTGTTGCAGGTGGCTATGCTATCCCAGCTTTCAACTTCAACACAATGGAGCAGATGCAGGCAATCGTTATGGCTGCAGTAGAAACTAAGTCTCCAGTTATCATGCAGGTGTCTAAGGGTGCTCGCAACTATGCTAATGGCACAATTCTCCGCAACCTTGCTAAGGGTGCAGTAGAATACGCTAAGGAGCTCGGATGCGAGAATCCAGAGATTGTTCTTCACCTTGACCACGGAGATACTTTCGAAATCTGCAAGGAGTGCATCGACAATGGTTTCTCTTCAGTTATGATTGACGGTTCACACCTCCCATACGAAGAGAACGTAGCTCTTGCAAAGAAGGTTGTTGATTATGCACATCAGTTCGATGTAACAGTTGAGGCTGAACTTGGTGTTCTCGCTGGTGTTGAGGATGATGTAGTTGCAGCAGAGTCAACTTATACAAAGCCAGAAGAGGTTATCGACTTTGCAACTCGCACAGGTTGTGACTCTCTCGCTATCTCTATCGGCACTTCTCATGGTGCTCACAAGTTCACTCCAGCTCAGTGTACACTTGTGAATGGTGTTCTTGTACCTCCACCACTTGCATTCGATGTGTTGGCTGAAATTGAGAAAAAGCTCCCTGGCTTCCCAATCGTTCTTCACGGTTCATCTTCAGTTCCAATGGATGAAGTTGAGACAATCAACAAGTTTGGTGGCAAGCTCGAAGCAGCTATCGGTATTCCAGAAGAGCAGCTCCGCAAGGCTTCACAGTCTGCTGTATGCAAGATCAACATCGACTCAGACTCTCGTCTTGCTATGACTGCTGCAATCCGTCAGCACCTCGCTGAGCATCCTGGTGACTTCGACCCACGTCAGTATTTGAAGCCAGCTCGTGACAACATGAAGAAGATGTACATCCACAAGATTGTGAATGTACTCGGTTCAGACGGTAAGCTTGCTAAGTAATGAAATAATTTTTAGCTAATGTACTGCGCAACTATGGGCCTTTTCGGTCTGTAGTTGCGTTCTTTTTTCTTTAGCTATCATTCCTGTTATCAATGATGTACAAGGTCCTTTTGTGTCTTCTCCTGACGGTGTGTGTATGCCCTCATGCTCAGAGCGCATCTGCCGACTCTGTCGCTTCTGTTTCAGCAGAACCGATAGATTCAGCCTATATGGCGCAGATAGATTCCATCCTCCAAGAGTATGAAGCTATGCAAAAGCAAAGGGAGGTGGAGAAAGTCGTAGAGCAGTATGAAACAGCCATGCTCAAGAAAGAAATGTCCTTAAATGCAGATGGTGTGTTGCCATTGGCTCGTGGATTGCTCTTGTCCTGGACCGACCATGGTTTTGTGAAGCAACCTGCTCGGTTTCAAGAGAAAGACGATGCTCTCAATTGGGCTGACTACGGAGTGGCAGGTGCGCCATTGGTGGCTAATTGGGTGATGAAAGCTGCAGGAGTGAAGAGCCGTTCCAAACTGGAGCGGATGCTGACCGCCAATGCAATGGCTTTAAGTATGTCGTTTGGCGTAACCCAGTTGCTGAAGCATACTGTGAAAGAGACACGCCCAGACCTCAGTGACCAGCATGCTTTTCCCTCTGGACACACCAGCTTCGCTTTCGTGTCGGCCAGTGTGCTGAGCCGCGAATATGGCTATCTGTCTCCTTGGGTGTCCGTCGGCAGTTACACCACAGCCACAGCCACCCAGCTACTTCGGCTCAAGCACCATAAGCATTGGGTGAACGATTTGTACATGGGGGCAGGAATTGGTATGGTGAGCACGAATTTGGCTTATTTCCTCACAGACAAGATATTTGGTGTTGATGCCGTTAATAAGCCAGAATTGCGCCGCAAAGATGTGCTTCGCTTGATGAAGTTCAACGCTCAGCCTTCAGGCATCTCTGTCGTGGCTGGAACGGAAGTTGGCAACAGGAAGATTCGCTTTGACGATGCGATGATAAAGCTGGGCTCTGCACTTTCCACAGGAGTAGATGTGGAATGGCACACGTCTCCTTACATCGCTTTAGGTTTGCAGACAAGAGCCGTTACTGCCCAGACTAAAGTGTTTGGTACAAGCAGCATTTTCACAGGAGAGAACCTGAACTATTATCATTTGGACGTATCAGCAAAGCTGAGCACCCCCATCACGCTTGGTAATAGATTGGGTACACGCGTGTTTGCAGGAACTCGCATCATAGACGGAGTGAGTTTGACCGATGGAGTTGCTACCTATAGCATACCAGATGAAACAAAGTTTGAATGCGGGTTAGGATTGTCCTACGAATGCCTCGACACAGGCAATTATGTGTGGGGCTTCAATTGTGACTACTACTATACATTCTCAGATTATATGAAGAACCGCTATTGCATCAGCTCCATCTGGAAAATATTGTTCTGACAAATTCTATCCGAAGAGCAAGGTTCTTTTTTGCAAATAGGAAACCCGTGTCCCTTAAAATCGTTCTGCCCCACACCGATATGTCGGTGTGGGGCAGAACGATTTTAAGGTATTGGAACGCAGAAAGGCTACTTCTTTCGTTTCTTCAGATATTTCTTTTTCCCATATTTGTAATCTGTTATGTTGTACCACTCTTCTGGGATGAGGTATTTGCCGTTCACGTGATCAATGTAGAGGAGTTGGAACTCTCTGTGAATATCATCGTAATGGACTAATATATGGTCTGTTATATGAATGAAGTGGATTCCTTTATGATAATTTTCAATAAAATTAAAAGTTTGTTGAGGGTGGTTATACATAAACTCCTCTGCCCATACATACACAAAATTAAATCCGAGCCCAAGGGATTCTTCTTTTGCTTGTACATAAAGTTTTCCGATTACTTCTCCCACGCTGGACGGGTCAGAATGGTTGCCGTATTTGTAATGAACGTCGTGTTCCTCTATATATGCAGAATCCTTCATTTGAGAAATAAAGTCTTGTATCCATTGGGTTTGGAAGGGCTCTGCTATTTTCCCCGTGTTGAAAGTTTCAATTTGTTGCAAAACGCCAGTGTACGTATCTCCCTTTCCATAAATCTTGCAGATAAGTTTTTCATGAATTCTTCCTTTCGCAGTCAGAAGTATGGTGTCTGCTTCTGTAGTGTGTTTTTCTATATATTGAAAATCGCAGAAATGATTGTTGATGAGTTTTTTTCGGATGTTATTAACGGAATCTCTGTTAAGTTCCCATTGGAAGGTCTGTGTCTCTTGGAAAGTGCTTCCACCGATAATCTCTCTTCTTTGAGGCAGAGAAATGTCAAGTCCCAAATACCTGGAAAAAGTTTCCCATAGGTCAAAATCAAGAATGTTAAGTGTCCTGTATTGTAGGCCTTCTTCGATTGATTTATAGCTCACGATATCGCTAAGCAATAAGCTGTCATTTTCAGATAAGAAATCAGAATCTTGATTGTTGGCAACCAAAATGATATATCGTCCTAATTCATCCTTTTGAGTGTAAATTTGTTGGGATGTTCTGCTCTGGCCATCCAGTTCAATGATGGCATCTGATAGTCTGGTGTAGTATGTGAATTCTTTGTCATGATTGTTGTCGAGAAACTTTTCCAGTTGGGCTCTGAATGTTGTGAAAACAACATTTGCTTTTTCTGGCGAAAAGATGTAAAATGTGCCATTGAAATCATTCAAGATAGACGTGAATTTATTTGTTTGAAGGTCTTTGAGATTGCCCGATTTGTCTATTTCTCCCATCAGATTTAAAAGAAACTTTGTGACGGAGTCTTTGGACGCGTCACGTTGATATTTGATTGGGAAAATCTCTGCATTGTTTTCTTGGGCAATGTCAGTAATGATGGAGTGGATGGCTTTAAAGTCTAAAATGCCTCGATGGCCTTCTTCTGCAATAGTATTGTAGTAGTTTGCCAATATGCAGCTCTTGGTATTCTTTGGGAAATATTGGAAAGACGCTGCTTCTTTGGCTAAATGGAATGCCAAGTAATTGTCATGTTGGGAAATATTTAATTGTGCTTTTTTATCAGGGTATTGTTGCAAAACGATAGCGTAACGAATGCTATCTTCGCTTCCATTAGATCTTTTCAGATGGTAACATTCTGCAGCATCATCACTTGCATCAAGAAAGGTTTGTATGATGGAATCTTTGAGAATCTGCATACGATAGCGCTCAATCTTCTTGTTGTTCAAGATGTTGTAATGTTCTTCCCAATCCATGTTTATTATAGTTCCTCCTAATGAGTTGCTGTTCATTGTTTTACTAAAACCTTCTGGATGGTTTCTTTCCAAATATTCCATGAGTTGAGGAATGTTCATTTTCTCTTGTGCATGAATGGCGATAGCGTTCAGCAGCATTGTCAAAATGAAAATATAGTGTCTCATTGTTTGATCAGTTGTTTAAGTTATTGTTAATCATTTGAAAAACTTCGTCACATTCTTGTATCAGTTTCTCAGTTAAAGCTGTGTATTCTTCCTGAGGGTCAGGACGTGAGCCGATGCCAAAGACACTATCGATAGAAATCAAGTCGTTTTGGTCTTCCTCTGTATCTGCTGTGTCGGGTGGGGCAGGAGGAGAGGGTGTGGTGGCAAGAAGCGTTTGCGGCATGACCTCAGACGTGTCTGTTATCGTCATTTCCGGTTGCGCTTTTTCCTCGTGTTGGGGAATTTGTGTCATCTGTGGCTGAGAAGTTCTGATTTCTTCGCTTCTGGGTGGTGCTAAAATAATTGCTAAGATGGCTGCTGCGCAGGCTGCTGCCAGCCATGGCCAAAGCACGATGTGACGTGCTTTCCGTTGGGTATTCGCCATGATGCAGTCGAATGCTTCCGTTTTTTCGTCTGAAAGTGTGAAATCTTCAGAAAGAAGGGTTGTAGCAAGCACCAGTTGACGCACCGAATCTTCTTCGGTAGATAACGTGTCGTGGCAGTGCTGATAGAAGCGGGCGAGCGCCAGTTCTTCCTCTATTGATGTCTCTCCATCCAGATAATGTTGGATGAACTGTTGACGCAATGTCTTGTCGTTCAGGTCTTTCATCATTGTCTTCCTTTCCGTAGTAGTTTCAGCATGAGTTTTCGTGCTGAAGAAATCATGGTTCTTGTGCTTTGTTGGGTTGTGTTGCAGATGGTTGAAATCTCGTCTATGGTCATGCCTTCGCTTCGCATCATTAGCATTCGCCGTTGGTTGGCGGGCAAATGTGCAAGCGTTTTTTGAATCCACGTCAGTGTTTCGCTATCGATGAGGCTTTGGTCAGTCTCTTGTGGGGCTTCTGCATCATTTTCTTCAAGAGGTTCCAGCCTTAGATGCTGTTTCCTCAGGTGGTCGATGCACACGTTTTTTGCAATGGTGACCGCGAGGGCTTCTGGACTTTGGTAATTGTCTAATCGTTCTCGCATCTGCCAAAGACGGAAGAGCGTTTCCTGTACCATGTCCTCAGCTTCTTCTGGCAATCGATTGGAAATCAGAAATCTATTGCACAAATTTATCAGTTGTGGACGCAATGTTTTGGCTATATGTTCAAATGTCTCTATCGTCATTGTGAGTGGCTCTCTATAAGGAAGACGTAAAAAACGTACAAATATAAACTAAAAAAAGCGGAAATTTTTCTTTCCGCTTCCTTTTTCTTGACTCAGATTTTGTCTGAATGTCTTTTTATAACTATAAGTTATTCAAATGTGAAGAGTTGTGAGAGTGTCAATAGCTTCCGATGAAGAGGAACAGCATGGATAGCAGCACCAAGGCGAGGTCGATGAGCTTCGATTTGAGGTTCTTCTCGTGGAACATCATGGCTCCAAAGAGGAAACTGACGATGACACTTCCACGGCGCACCATCGAGACAATGGAAATCATGGCGCCATCAAGCCCCAATGCGTAAAAATAGACGAAGTCGGCGGCTGAGAGGAACACGCTGATGAGGATGATGCACCAATCCCAATGAAAAGGGGTTGTCTTCTTATGGGTTGGCCACCAGAGCAGGAAGAGCATGGTAAGCATCATGAAGAATTGATAGATGTTGTACCATGATTGCACGGCAAGCTTGTCTAGTCCCACGCCTCCATTCTCAGGCGATGCCATGAGGTATTTGTCGTATAGTCCTGACACTGCGCCTAACACATTTGCCAAAACAACAAACACAATCCATTTGTTGTGCTTGAAGTCGATTCCTTCTTTTTTGCTGGAACGCGAGAGCATATAGAGTCCCACCATTGCTACGATGACGCCAATCCATTGCCACGCGTTCAGTTTCTCTGAGAAGAATGTAAGTGCGCCAATCAGCACCATCACGGGACGGGTGGCATTGATGGGGCCGACTATGGTTAGCGGCAGGTGCTTCAGCCCGAAGTAGGCGAAGAGCCAGCTGCTGAGCACGATGCATGACTTCAGTAGGATGTACTTATGTTCTGCCCATCCATACTGGTGGGTATAGAAGAGACTGTCCTCTGGGATGTGTCCTTGTGCCGACATGATGATGAACGGCAGGAAAATCAAGGAAGAAAACAGCGTGTTGAGCAGCAGCACAGGGATGACCGCATTCTCCCTCAGCGACTTCTTCTTGAAAACGTCGTAGAAGCCGAGGAGAAAGGCGGACAGGAATGCAAGGATTAACCACATGGCCTTAATTTACATTTATAAGAATTAATTTTATGATAAAATTCGTGAATTATTCATGGTTAATTCGTGTTCTTAATATTTCTATTTCCGTTGTTTCGGTTTCTGCATCGGCAGTTCCTTGCAGCTCACGCGTACCAACTCTGCCAAATATGCGTGGTCGTCAATTTCTGCTATGTGGAAATAGTCTTTGGCACTGGGGTAGGGTGGTTGGGGGTCGAATGTGCGAAGCATGGCACGTCCAGCCTCCGTGGGCTTGATGTAGAGGCGGTCATCACAGATGAGACCAAAAATCTTGCCGTTGCAATAGATGCCGTACTCGCCAAACATTTTTTTGATGGTGATTTCGCCAGCACCAGCACATTGGTCGGCGATGTATTGTGCAAAGTCTTGTTGAGTTGCCATGGTTTATATGTCGAATATTTTCTCTGGGTAGGTGACATCTGCCAAGAACAGGGCGTTGCCTGGCACAGATGTGCCTGCCGAGCAGCGGTCTTTCTTCTCGATGATTTCGCGGAACTGCTCGATGGTCAGCACGCCACGCCCCACGTCAAGTAGGGTGCCAACAATGGCGCGAACCATGTTGCGCAAGAAACGGTCGGCCGTGATGGTGAACTGCCACTTGATGAGGGAGAGTTGTTCCCAGCGCGCTGTGATGATGCGGCAGTTGTTGGTCTTCACGTCGGTATGGAGTTTGGAGAAGGATGTGAAGTCGATGTAGTCGAACAACGTCTTTGCTGCCTCGTTCATTTTGTCAAAGTCAAGCGGTTGAGGAAAACGGTAGGCATACGGCTCAAAAGGTGATTTCTCTGTGATGATATAATAATGATAGGTGCGCGAAGTGGCAGAGAAACGCGCATGAGCATCGTCCTTCACCTGCTGGATTTTATGGATGACAATGTCTGGCGGCAGAAGCTTGTTCAGACGATAAGCCAGCTGTCCGTTGTCTGTTGCCTGTTGACAATCGAAGTGCGCCACCATCAGAGAGGCATTCACTCCAGCGTCCGTCCGTCCAGCTCCAGTCACTTCGATAGGTTCACGCAACAACGTAGAGAGCGCCTTGCTCAGCACTTCCTGCACGCTGATGCCGTTGGGCTGAATCTGCCAGCCGTGATAGCGTGCGCCGTCGTAGGAAAGGTAGATGAAATAGCGCATTTTCTATGGAGTTACTCGATTGTGGAAGAATACACGTTTCAGGGCGCTGGCCATGCGAGTGCGAGGCGCACGAATGCTCGCCTTGTTGCGATAGAAGTGCCACAGCATCAGGGCTGATGTGATGGTAGCGATGCCGTCTGCCGTCGTGATGCTAATCCACACTCCGTTTGTGCCCCATAGCTCAGGGAAAATCAGGAGGAAGGGCACAAGGAACACCAACTGTCGGCTCACAGACAGGAAGATGCTCTTCTTTGCCATGCCAATGCTCTGGAAGAAGTTGCCCACCACGATTTGAAAACCAACGATGGGCGACATGATGACGATGATTCGCATGCCCGTGATGGCGAGTTCAGCGAGTTGTGGGTCGCTTGTGAACAGCATGACGGGATACTGAGGGAAAAATTCGCAAAGAATGAAAGAGAGGGTCATCGTGACTGTGGCGAGGATGATTGCCTTCTTCAGCACTTCTGTTACGCGGCCAGGCTGCTGTGCGCCAAAGTTGAACCCGGCAATAGGCTGCATGCCCTGGCAGATTCCCAAGACAACCATGACGAACAGGAAAGTGATGCCGTTCACGATGCCATAAGCAGCAATGGCCAGGTCGCCGCCATGCTTTGCCAGCCCCTTGTTGATGAAGATGACCACCAGACACGCGCAGAGCTGCATGCAGAAGGGCGACATTCCGATAGAGATAATGTTCTTCACAATACGCTTCTTGAGCCCGTAAATTCCAGAATGCAAATGGATTAGGTCTTTCTTGTTTGACAGTATCGTTATCACATAAATGAGCGAGAAAATCTGTGCAAGAATTGTGGCAATAGCCGCTCCCTTGATGCCCATGCCTAACGTGAAGATGAACAGCGGGTCGAGAATGGCATTGATAATGACTGTAGCAATCGTGGCCGACATCGCAACATGCGGGTGCCCAGTGCTTCGCAGGGCTGCATTAAGACCCAGAAAGAGATGCGTCACCACATTGCCATAGAGGATGATTTCCATGTAGTCGCGTGCATACATGATGGTGTTCTCCGATGCGCCAAAGAACAGCAGCAGCGGGTCGATGAAGATGAGGCCTAACACACCCACAACGATACCGATAATGATGTTGAGCGACACGAGATTGCCCAGCACCCTTTCTGCCGTCTGATAGTCCTTCTGCCCCAGCTTGATAGAAATCATGGTCGAGCTTCCCACGCCCACCATCGCGCCAAAAGCGGCACTCAGGTTCATGATGGGGAAGGTGACGGCCAGACCTCCCAGCGACAGCGTTCCCACATCAGGAATGTGCCCGATAAAGATACGGTCAACGATGTTGTATAGTGATGATGCCGTCATCGCCACCACGGCAGGTATGGCATACTTGACGAGCAGTTCACCAATCGGCCTTGTTCCCAGCTCCTTTGTTCTGTTATCCTGTTGCATACGCAGTTTATGTCTTTAGCTTGAAAATCGCTGCAAAGTTACGCATTTTTTTTCACACATCAGTCCACTTCTCCGTTTTTGTGCATAGAGGCGAAGACCTGTCCGCTTGTCTTCGCCTCCATGCTGTTTTCATGCCTTCTTTCATCGCTGTTGTGTTACACCCTTCATCATAATTACGTTTTCCCCTTCATCGTAATTACGTTCCTTCGTTCACCTTCAAGTCGCTGATGAGATAGAGCTTTTTTCCTTTTCCTTCCCTCGCTTATCCCTTCTCAGTCCTCTTGCTGAGAGTGAGCTTGCAGCATGCTGTCTTTCAAAAAACAGCCGCTTCTTCTGGCGAAAAACAGAGAAACAGGTAAAAAACACGCCCTAAACCTTGCCCCCTTGAAAATAATTGACTACTTTTGCCCTTGAGTTGCCCACACTTGGCGAAGTGTAGCAACCCCTTATTGGTCAATCATAACAGCATGAGCAGTTATCACGGAGAACATAGAAACCTGAGAAATTTCTAATTCAAGTAGAATTATGATAATTGTGAATGTCTGCGCTTGGCGTGGACGTCACTTATCATTCTACTGGGCAATCTCAGGGCCTCTATGTTCGATAAGAGCGGACACGCTTTTTTCGTGCATAGAGGTCTTGTAGCATATAAGCCCCAAGAATCCGATAAGTGCTTTTGCCTAAAGCTATAAGCGCAAAGAATGCCAAACAAAGACAATGCCCTCTCTGTAGATGTCAGAGAGGATAACCTGCGTAATTTGTCGCCAGAGGTGCTGAACACTCTGCTGCTCGACCACACGACAGGGCGCAACATCTTCTGGGCCACTCATGATTATGAGCCGCTTGGGAGCATGTATGATTACCATTCAGAGATACTGCCTGAACTGATAACAGGGGATCGAGGAATGGCGATAAGACCTCGTGTGCTCAAGTCGAAAGAGAATCAGACCGACCGCGCCAAGGAAATGGCTGAGGTGTTCACCCCTTCGTGGGTATGCAATGCCCAGAACAATCTTGTTGATGATGCGTGGTTTGGCAGACAGAATGTCTTCAATGTAGAAGATAATGAAACACACACTTGGCAGAGCACCCTCAACAAGATAGCGTTTCCTGAAGGCAAGACTTGGAAAGACTATGTGCGTGCCACTCGTTGGGAAATCACTTGTGGCGAAGCACCTTATCTGGTCAGTCGTTACGACACAACGACTGGCGCATTCATACCTCTTCAAGAACGCATCGGGCTGCTTGATAGAAAATTGCGCATCGTCAGCGAGAACACCGCTACAAGCGGAGAATGGCTGGCGATGGCGCAGGAGGCTTATATGCACACTTATGGTTATGAATGGCAAGGCGACAATCTTCTACTGGCGCGCGAGGCTTTGCTTCAGTCTTTCATCGAGTACTATCAGGCAAAGTTTGGCAAGATGCCTCTTCTCAAATCCATCAACTACATCGCTTACATCATCTCGTGGAACATCTTCCAAATGGATGGCTTGAAAGGCGTTGTGCCCGATTCGTGCAAAAACGGCACCATCGAGAAGGTGCAGACTCTCTTTGGTGAAGAAGAGCGAGTCGCCCATTGCTTGGGTTGCGCCAAGGAGAGTCTCCGTCAGCATAACGGCATCTATTGCATCATCCGGGACTGGCCGAACAATAAGAAGAAAATCCGATTCATTGACCTCGTTAAATAAGATAATTATGGCAACCTTTACATCTTCTCTGAAATCGAAACTGATTTACGTCTTTGCCATTAATGACGAAAACCACCACAACTGCCTGAAGATAGGGGAGACCACCCTCGACGAAGACGATGGCGGTGACCTTTCGCCTAACTCAGAGCTGCTGAACCAAGCCGCTCACAAGCGTATCCGACAATATACCAAGACAGCAGGCATCGCCTATCAACTGCTCTATACAGAAGACACAATCTTTCGCCGCAGCGGCATGATTCTCTCTTTCAACGACAAGCAAGTGCATAGCGTGCTGGAGCGCAGCGGCATCCGCAAAAAGAAGTTTGCGGGCGTGACGGGGGCAGACGAATGGTACTGCTGTGACCTTGAAACGGTGAAAAAAGCTATCAAGGCGGTGAAGCGTGGTGAAACCAGCTTGCAGGCTTCCGACATCACAACAGGTCAGACACCCATCCTTTTCCGTCCTGAACAGCGTGAGGCGATAGATAAGACCCGCAAGCGCTTCAAAAAAGGCAATCAGATGCTTTGGAATGCGAAGATGCGCTTTGGCAAGACACTCTCAGCCTTGCAAGTGGTGAAGGAAGAAGAGTTTGTGCGCACCTTGATTCTAACCCATCGCCCTGTGGTGGATGCTGGATGGTTTGAGGACTTTGGCAAAATCTTCTACGACAGGAGAGATTACCGCTATGGTTCGCGCACCAATGGAGAAAGCCATTCTTCATTGGAGCGGATGGTGCAGCAAGGGATGAAATATGTGTATTTTGCCTCTATGCAGGATTTGCGTGGCTCAGAGGCCGTGGGAGGCAAGTTTGATAAGAACGACCGTATGTTCAGCACCTCTTGGGACTTCATCATTGTGGATGAGGCGCATGAAGGCACAAAGACGGAGTTGGGGCAAAACGTGCTGAAAGAACTGCGAAAGGGACAAACAAAAGTGTTGCAGCTTTCGGGCACTCCCTTCAATCTCTTCGATGATTATAGTGAAGAGGAAATCTATACATGGGACTATGTGATGGAGCAGAGGGCGAAGCAGGCGTGGTACACGGATAACCCCTACGAGCCTAATCCATACGCTTCCTTGCCTGCCATCAACATCTACACCTATGACTTGGGCAACTTGATGAGCGAGTTTGTAGAAGACGAAAAGGCGTTCAACTTCCGTGAGTTCTTCCGCACGAAAGATGACGGAACGTTTGTTCACGATATGGATGTGGACAGATTCCTGAACTTGATGTGCAAGGATGACGAAGAGAGCCTTTACCCCTATTCCAATGAAGAATACCGTCGTATCTTCCGGCATACGCTTTGGATGGTGCCAGGGGTGAAATCTGCTAAAGCGTTGAGCGCCAAGCTGAAGATGCATCCCGTGTTTGGCGCTTTTGACGTTGTGAATGTAGCAGGAGATGGCGATGAGGAGCAAGAGAGCGTTGAGGCGTTGAAAGCCGTGGAAAAGGCAATAGGGAAAGACCCTGATGCAACCTATACCATCACACTCTCTTGTGGACGTCTGACCACAGGTGTGAGCGTGAAGCCTTGGACGGGCGTGTTTATGATGGCCGGCTCGTTCAGCACCTCTGCGGCAGGATACATGCAAACCATCTTCCGTGTGCAGACACCATACAGCCACAACGGCCGTATGAAAGAACAATGCTATGCTTTTGACTTCGCCCCTGACCGAACGCTGAGAGTGTTGGCCGAGACAGCGAAAGTGAGCGCCAAGGCTGGAAAGACAACAGATGGCGACAGAAAGATGTTGGGTGACTTCCTCAATTTCTGCCCCATCATCTCCATTGAGGGCAGCCTGATGAAGCCCTACGATGTGAATGCCATGATGGGAAAACTGAAAAAGGC
>CAJGCU010000047.1 GCA_904501945.1 uncultured Bacteroidaceae bacterium | reverse complement strand
TCCAACGCAAAGAGTGGGAAGCGACTTGAACCAGTCATTCAAGGCTGTGGCGCATAAGTACCCGATGCTGTCGTTGGCTAACACGTATAACGAGGGTGAGGTGAGGGACTTTTACAACCGTGTGAAAGAGGGACTTGAAGGCGAGGATTTTGAGATTTGTGCGGAGATGAAGTTTGACGGGTTGAGCATTTCGCTGACGTATGTGGATGGCGAACTGGTGCAGGCAGTCACAAGAGGCGATGGAGTGAAAGGTGATGATGTGACCAGCAATGTACGAACGATTCGTTCTATTCCTTTGAAACTGAAAGAGGGTAGTGGGTATCCACATGAATTTGAAATTCGAGGAGAGATTCTGATGCCTTGGTCTTCGTTCGAAAAATTGAATGAGGAAAGGGCAAAGCGTGAAGAGTCTTTGTTTGCCAATCCTCGTAATGCGGCTAGCGGCACGTTGAAGTCGCAGAGTTCGAGAGTAGTCGCAGAGAGAGGACTGGACGCGTACTTATATTATTTATTAGGTGATGAGATTCCCAATGATAGTTCTCATTATGAAAACTTGCAGAATGCAGCATCCTGGGGCTTTAAGATATTTCAGGGAATGAGGAAATGCAAGAGCGTTGAAGATGTTTTGGATTTTATCAATTATTGGGATAAAGAACGTAAGGGTCTGCCTGTTGCAACAGATGGTGTCGTGCTGAAGGTGAATTCTTTGCGACAGCAACGTCATTTAGGATATACGGCAAAAAGTCCTCGTTGGGCCATAGCCTATAAGTTTAAGGCAGAAAGAGCTTGTACACGCTTAAACGAGGTGACTTATCAGGTGGGCCGGACTGGAGCTGTAACACCTGTGGCGAATATGGAACCAGTTCAATTGGCAGGAACCATAGTGAAGCGTGCTTCACTTCATAATGCTGACGTTATGGAAGAATTGGATTTGCATATTGGTGACATGGTGTATGTGGAGAAGGGGGGCGAAATCATCCCAAAGGTAGTGGGGGTGGATAAAGACCAGCGTCAACCTGGTTTGCAGAAGGTACAGTTCATCAAGACGTGTCCTGAATGTGGTGCGGAACTGGTGCGTTTCGAGGGTGAAGCAGCTCATTATTGCCCTAATGACAATGCATGTCCGCCCCAAATTAAGGGACGTATAGAGCACTTTATCTCTCGTAAGGCTATGAATATTGATAGCCTTGGGCCTGAAACGATAGATGATTATTATCAACGTGGCTTAATTCGTGATATTTCAGATCTTTATAAAATAACAGTCGCTGACATTTGTGGTGTAAATAAGACGCGTGTAAAGTCAGCCCAAAAGGTGGTGGACGGCGTGATGTCCACATTTCAAGTTCCATTTGAGCGTGTGGTGTTTGCTATTGGCATCCGTTTTGTGGGAGAGATTACTGCTAAGCTTATTGCTCGTCACTTCAAGTCGATGAATGCTTTGCGGAATGCAACTGTTGAACAGTTGATGGAAGTCGATGGAGTGGGGCAGGTGATTGCAGAATCGGTGGTGAAATACTTTCTGGACTTTAATAATGTTGAGATTGTGGATAAATTGGCTGCTTATGGCATACAGATGCAGCTTTCGGAAGAGCAGATTTCAGCACAAACTGATAAATTAGAAGGAAAGAGCATTGTCATCTCTGGCGTATTCCAGAAACATTCGCGTGATGAGTATAAAGCTATCATTGAACAGAATGGAGGCAAGAATGTGGGCAGTATTTCTAAGAAAACCACTTTTGTCCTTGCTGGTGAAAATATGGGACCTTCAAAATTAGAAAAGGCCCAAAGTTTAGGTGTGGCAATTGTGTCAGAAGATGAATTCTTAGCAATGTTGGGATGAAATAATCGAAAAAAAAGTTTCGTTGTAATGCTAATGTTGCATTTGTCTTTGTGAACAGAAATGTTTTTTCTTTTTTTCTGAATATGAGTACGTTTTTCAGCTTTAAATTTTTTCAAGTCGGAAATAATCAATACCTTTGCAGTCGATTAGATTTTTAGGTTAAGCTATTTGTTAGGTATTTTTTTATGGCTAAAAAGATTTTTAAGGAACCTTGTTACATTTTTGAATCTAGCTGGGAAGTTTGCAATAAGGTAGGCGGTATATATACTGTATTGTCCACGCGTGCAAAAACACTTCAAGAAAAATTTACAGATAAAGTCTTTTTCATTGGTCCAGATTTCTGGGAGGGGAAAAAGAACCCATTATTCAAAGAAAATAAAACATTATTGGCAAAATGGAGAAAGCATGCTTTGCAGTGTGATGGTCTGTCATTGCGCATAGGTCGTTGGCAGATTCCTGGTGAGCCAATAGCAATACTGGTGGATTTCCAGCCTTTTTTTGAGGAAAGAAATGAAATTTTTGGATGGGCTTGGGAAAATTATCAAGTAAATTCTCTACATGCATATGGTGATTATGACGAAAGCCTTATGTTTTCATGGGCTGCTGGAAAGGTTGTGGAGAGTTATTATGATTTTTTTGGATTGGAACAAAGCGATAATGTTGTATTTCAGGCACATGAATGGCAAACATGTTTGGCAGCTCTCTATGTGAAGAAGAATGTTCCAGAAGTTGCAACTATTTTTACAACTCATGCAACAACAATAGGACGTTCTATCGCAGGTAATAACAAACCATTGTATGATTATCTTTCTGCATATAATGGAGACCAGATGGCTTCTGAGTTGAATGTGGAGGCTAAACATTCTGTGGAGAAGCAGGCTGCGTGGAATGTCGATTGTTTCACAACGGTGAGCGATATCACGGGAATGGAATGTGCGGAACTTCTTGATAAACCATCAGACGTAATCTTGATGAATGGATTCGAGAATGACTTTGTTCCATGTCCTGCGGCTAAATTCAATGATGTTAGAAAACAGGCAAGAGAGAAACTTTTGAAGGTGGCCAATACTTTGATGGGCAGCCAGTTGGAAGATGATACTGTTATTGTTACCACTAGTGGCCGATATGAGTATCAGAATAAAGGAATTAATGTCTATATTGATGCTCTTAATCGTTTGCGTTGGGATGCTCGTTTGGAAAAAGATGTCTTGGCTTTTGTGATGGTACCTGCTTGGATGAAAGAAGCTCGCGAAGATTTGAAGCAGGCAATGCAGAACAAGGAATCAGATGGTATGCCTATTGGCGACCCTCGTATTACTCATGCTCTACATGATGAGGAAAATGACAAAGTGCTAGGGCAGATGAATTGGTTGGACATTCATAATAGGAAGGAAGACAGGGTGAAAATTATATTTGTCCCTTGTTATCTTGATGGTAATGACGGCATTTTCAATATGCATTATTATGATCTCCTTATTGGTAATGATTTGACCGTTTTCCCATCTTATTACGAACCTTGGGGCTATACTCCTATGGAATCTGCAGCATTCCATGTACCATGTGTTACGACGGACCTTGCTGGTTTTGGACTTTGGGCTAACAATCTGAAGGGCGGAATGAGTGAAATTGAAGATGGCGTGAAGACCATTCATCGTTCAGACTATAATTTTGATGAGGTAAGTGATGCTATCCGTGATACTATTTTGAAGTTTACTCAGTTTGATAAGAAACAGGTGAATGCTGCTCGCAAGAATGCCGCTAAAGTTTCAGAAAAAGCTCTTTGGAAGCATTTTATTGCTTTTTACTATGAGGCATATGATAAAGCTCTTGCAAAACGCGATGAGCGAATGAATAATAAGAAAATTTAAAACCATTTCAATAACAAAAACTATGAGAATTCAGGCAAGCAATGCTAACATGCCAAACTGGCGTGAAATCAGTGTAAAATCATCCGTTCCAGCAGCTCTTGAGCCACTGAACGAGATAGCACACAACATGTGGTGGTCTTGGAATAATGAGGTAGGCCACATTTTTCATGACATGGATGCCCAGCTTTGGCATGACGTTAAGCAGAATCCTGTACTTTTCCTCAGCCGCATGAATTATGAAAAGCTTGAGGAAATCGCTTCTGATGAGAAGATTATCAATCGTATCAATAAAGTATACAAGGAGTTCCGTGCATACATGGATGTTGAGCCAGATAAGACTCGTCCATCTGTAGCTTATCTTTGTATGGAGTATGGATTGAGCCATGTGCTTAAGATTTATTCCGGTGGTCTAGGAATTCTTGCAGGTGACTACGTGAAAGAGGCTTCTGACTCTAACGTGGATTTCTGTGCAGTGGGTTTCCTGTATCGCTATGGTTACTTCACTCAGACACTTTCAATGGAGGGTCAGCAGGTTGCTAATTACGAAGCTCAGGTATTCCCAACTCTTCCAATTGAACGCGAACTTGACGAGAATGGCAAGCAGATTGTTGTAGATGTACCTTATAACAACTATACAGTTCATGCACTTGTGTGGCGTGTGAATGTGGGTCGTGTTAAACTTTATCTGCTTGATACAGATAATGATATGAATTCTGAGTTTGACCGTTCTATTACCCACGCTCTTTATGGTGGTGATTGGGAAAATCGCATTAAGCAGGAAATCCTTCTTGGTATCGGTGGTATTCTTACCCTTAACAAACTTGGAATTAAGAAAGACATTATCCATTGTAATGAAGGTCATGCTGCTCTTGCAAACGTACAGCGTTTGGTTGAGTTTGTTGAGGCAGGTATGACATTCAATGAGGCTCTTGAGGTGGTACGTACTTCGTCACTTTATACCGTGCATACTCCAGTGCCAGCAGGACATGACTATTTCGATGAGGCTCTCTTCGGCAAGTATATGTCACAGTATCCATCCAAGCTTGGTATTAGCTGGGACGAGTTTATGGGTATGGGACGCGTAAATCCAGATGATAAGGGTGAACGTTTCTGCATGTCAACTTTTGCTTGCAACACTTGTTCATGGGTGAATGGTGTTAGCTGGCTTCACGGTAAGGTGTCTAAGGACATGTTCAATGGAATTTGGAAAGGTTACTTCCCTGAAGAACTTCATAATGTTGGCTATGTGACTAATGGTGTACATATGCCTACTTGGACTGCTTCAGAGTGGAAATCTGTATATGCAAAGCATTTTGATGGCACACATCTTTCAGATCAGTCAAACCAGAAAATTTGGGAAGCTATCTACAATGTGCCAGATCAGGAAATTTGGAATACCCGTTTGGGACTTAAGGCTAAACTGATTGAATACATCAAGAAAGCGTTCAAGGAAGACTGGCTGAAGCATCAGGGCGATCCTTCTCGTATTGTTTCAATTGTTGAGAAAATCAATCCTAATGCATTGACAATCGGTTTTGCACGTCGTTTTGCGACTTATAAGCGTGCTCATTTGCTTTTCAGTGACCTTGACCGTCTGGCAAAGATTGTTAACAATCCAGACTATCCAGTTCAGTTCCTCTTTGCTGGTAAAGCACACCCTGCTGATGGTGGCGGCCAGGGACTCATTAAGAAGATTTATGAGATTAGCCGTCGTCCAGAGTTCCTTGGCAAGATTATTTTCCTTGAGAACTATGATATGAAACTTGCTCGTCGTCTTGTGACAGGCGTGGATATTTGGATGAACACACCAACACGTCCTCTTGAGGCATCTGGTACATCTGGTGAAAAGGCACTCATGAATGGTGTTGTTAATCTCTCTGTTCTTGATGGCTGGTGGCTTGAAGGCTATCGCGAGGGTGCAGGATGGGCTCTGACAGAGAAGCGTACGTTCCAAAACCAAGAGCAGCAAGACCAGCTTGATGCTGCTACTATTTACTCGCTGCTCGAAAACGAAATTCTGCCACTTTACTATGCTCAGAACTCTAAGGGTTATTCGGAAGGATGGATCAAGACCGTCAAGAATTCTATTGCACAGATTGCTCCACACTACACAATGAAGCGTCAGCTCGATGATTACTTCACAAAGTTCTATTGCCCACTGGCAGAGCGTCGTCAGGTGCTCTTTGCCGATAACTATAAGAAGGCAAAAGAAATTGCAGCATGGAAAGAACTTGTTGCTTCACGATGGGATAGTATCAATGTTGTGTCTTGCCAGAAAGAAGAAGATATCCTCAAGGGAGATGTATTCTCTGGTAAGAAGTACAAGATGCAGTATATCGTTGACGAACAGGGACTTGATGATGCAGTAGGCATGGAACTTGTTACTGTATTCAAGGACGAAGAAGGTCGTGAGCACATCAGTCAGGTTGAACCTCTTGAGGTTGTAAAACGTGAGGGAAATCTTTATACATTCGAGGGTACCCATGTACTCCCTACAGCAGGTAGCTTTAAGGTGGCATGTCGTATGTATCCAAAGAGTGCAGAACTCCCACACCGTCAAGACTTCTGTTACGTTAAGTGGGTTGATTAATCAACTGAAATTCAATGATATAATTAACTTAATTGCACCATCTCAAGAAGGGATGGTGCAATTCCCGTCTTAAACAAAAAAATGAAGAAAAGCACATTCGGAATCTTTTTTGCCCTGTTAATGACTGCATCGACGATTTTTGCTCAGCAGGCAGAAAATGGCAATCAAAAAGTAGATGAATACAAATCGTCTGCGGTTCTCAAGGCCTATCGTACTAACATGAAGTCCAAGAATTATGCTCGGGCTAAACAGGAAATAGATGGAGCTATCAAAAAGTATCCTGAAGCAGCTGTTGATGCACAGTTGTATAAGTACAAAATGGATGCTCTGAATGCGCTGATTGTTGCTGAAAACAGGAAAATTTATCTCAATTCAAAGCCCGACACTGTTACTTATTTCAATTATGTGTATGAGCTTTATACGACAGGACTCACTTGTGATAGTATAGAACAAGCACTTATTCGTGTGCGTCAAGCTATGGGCAAAAAGGCTAAGCCTCGATTGCGGTACACTGTCGCTCAGTCAATGCTTTCTTATCGCAAGAATATGCTTAATGCTGGAAAATATCATTATAAGAAAAAAAACTATGCAAAGGCATATCAGTTCCTTCATCTTTATGCACAAACCAAAACTGCGCCTGTTTTTGCAGACAAGGATGGTAACTCTCTTATTGCAGATCCCGATGATATGCGAGAAGTAGCTTCTTTGGCCACTCTTAGTGCTTATGCTTCTGGTAATTATCAAGGCGTTATGGTGTATATAGAAGAGGGTCTTACTGTAGAGCATCTTAAGCCGCAGCTTCTCGAACTTGGAGCCAAGTCTGCAGCACAGCTTCAAGACACCACTCGTATGCTTGTTCTCCTTGAAGCTGGATTCCTGTCTTATCCTGATGTTGAATATTTCTTCATGACTCTCATCAAGCATTATAATGAGCAGAAAGATTACCACCATGCATTGCAGAATATTATGACTATGGTAGAGCTTTATCCAGAAAAGCGTGACTATTGGTATATGGCTGGTACGGAACAGATGCTTCTCGCTCAGTATAATGAAGCACTTGTTTCTTTTCGTAAATGTATAGAGTTACAGGCGGATGATGCTCAGGCTTATTCAGCAATTGGAAATATTTATTTACATGATGCTCAGGCTGCTTATGCCCATTTTGACACACCTATTTCCCATCCGGATTATGCGCAACAGAAGCAGCAGATAGATTTTCTCTATCAACAGGCATGTACAGCTTTTGAACATGCTCGTCAGTTTGATGAAAACAATCAAGCTCTTTGGCTTTCCGGATTGCGCGAGGCTTACTTTAAGTTGAATCGAGGAAGGGAACTTCGTGCTCTGGAAAAATACAAATAGACTTGCTATTTTTAGAATTTATTATTGAAAAAATATTCATTTTTTTCTACGTTATATAATCACCGTCTGCATAAATTATACAGGTGGTGTTTTAATATTATGCAGACGGTGATGTCGTATGGGAGAAGAAGATTGCAAAAAACTCTTTCTTTGAAGAATTTGTTTGTTCTTTTTTTGTATGAGCAAAAATTTTACTTATCTTTGCATTGTTTTCATTTTCTTCTAATTGATAAAAATACAAGACCTTTGGATGGCTACGAATAAAGGAAAATCAAAAAATAATAATGGCAAAAAATATGCAGCGGCGCAGAAAGAAAAATTGACTGCAGGAGATTTCTTTGGAGGATTTGGTAAATGGGAAATGTTCTCGTTTGGCATAGGCTTCCTGATAGTGGTGTGTTCTATTTTTCTGTTTGTGGCTTTTGTTTCATATTTGTTTACTGGCGAGGCAGACTTTAGCTTGCTGGAACAGACGAGCGACTGGTGGAACAAAGAGTTGCAATATCGGAATGTGTGTGGAGCTTGGGGAGCAATTGCTGCATATTATTTTTTGAATGATTTGTTTGGCCTAGCTTCATTTTTGATACCACCATATCTTATCATATTGGGATTGAGAATGATGCGTATCTTTAAGTTTACGCTGGTGCGTAAATTTATTCTCTTCTCTTTGTTGATGTTGTGGCTGAGTGTGTTTTTTGCAGCGTGTGACTATTTATTCCCGGTGTTTGATGATTCATTTGTGAAACTTGGTGGGAATCATGGCATTCATGTGGTACGAATTTTGACGCAGATAATAGGTATGCCAGGTCTGATGGCGGCTTTGTTGATTTATGCTGTGATGTATCTTATTTATCTGAGTGCGAGGACGATAGTTGTTATCAGAAACGCATTGAGACTGAACTTTTTGAAGAAAGTGAATCCTTCGCGTTTGAAACGTTTTGTGAATAAGGATGAAGACGGATCGGAAGACGAAATTGTTAGTGATGTAGCTAATGATGATACGGAAGATGAAGACGAAGATGAGTTGTTGGAAATGGAAGACGCTGGACCTAATGTTGTGGAATTTGAGGATATATTATCTCAAGAACCTGTGGAGGTGAAGGAGGAAAAAACTGTTGTTGTAGCTCCGCAAGTTTCAAATGAGTCATCAGTTGTACAGTCAACACTGAATTTTGATGATGTTCCTGCTGCAGATATGAATATTGAAGTGCATGAAACGGTGCAGGGAACGGGTAAGATTGTACGTGGAGATATAAATACTCCATATGACCCTAAATTGGATTTGGAACACTATAAGTATCCGAAACTGAATCTGTTGAATAAGGCAGATGATCAGGGACCTCAGATTGACATGATGGAACAGAATGCGAATAAGGACCGAATCATTCATGTGTTGAAGAATTTTGGAGTTGAAATTGCGAGCATTAAGGCAACGATTGGACCGACAATTACATTGTATGAGATAGTGCCTGCTGAAGGTACTCGCATTAGTAAAATCCGCAATTTGGAAGATGACATCGCATTATCATTGGCTGCAGAGGGCATCCGTATTATTGCTCCGATACCAGGTAAAGGTACAATCGGTATAGAGGTTCCGAATAAGAAAAAGTGTATTGTGTCAATGGAGAGCATCATCAATAGCCGCGTATATCAAGAAAGCAAGATGGAGTTGCCATGTGCGGTGGGAAAAACTATTAGCAATGATGTTTTCATGTTTGACTTGGCCAAGGCGCCTCACTTATTGGTGGCTGGTGCAACTGGTCAAGGAAAATCTGTCGGATTGAATGCTATTGTAACATCGCTTCTTTACAAGAAACACCCGTCTGAATTGAAGATAGTGATGATTGACCCAAAGAAGGTGGAGTTTAGTATTTACAGTCCGATAGAGAATCATTTTTTGGCACGTTTAGAGGAAGAAGAAGATTGTATTATCACAGATGTTCAGAAGGTGGTAAAGACTTTGAACTCGCTGTGTGTGCTGATGGATACTCGCTATGATTTGTTGAAGAGGGCGCATGTTAGAAATATCAAAGAATATAATGAGAAATTCAAGAGCCGCCTTCTCAATCCTGAGCATGGTCATGAATACATGCCATATATTGTAGTAATTGTGGATGAATTCGGCGACTTGATTATGACGGCAGGCAAGGAAGTGGAACTTCCAATTTGCCGCATTGCGCAGTTGGCGCGTGCGGTTGGTATTCACATGATTATAGCAACACAGCGTCCGCAGGCAAGTATCATCAGTGGTGCTATCAAGACGAACTTCCCGACGAGAATTGCGTTTAAGGTTAGTTCGATGATGGACTCTCGTGTTATTCTCGACCGTTCAGGCGCTAATCAACTGATAGGTAAGGGTGATATGCTGTATCTTCAGGGCAGTGAACCAGTACGTGTACAGTGCGCTTTTGTCGACACTCCAGAGGTTAATGATATATGTCGTTTCATTTCCACACAGCAATCATTCTTGCATCCTATGTATTTGCCAGAGGTTGCAGAACCAGATGGAGATGGTGGTATTGGCATGGGAAATGTAGATAAAGGACATCTTGATCCGATGTTTGCAGAAGTGGCAAAGTTTGTGGTTAACAATCAGAGCGGTTCTACATCGATGATTCAACGCAACTATTCTATTGGCTACAATCGTGCCGGCAAGATTATGGATCAGTTAGAAAAAATGGGCGTTGTGGGTGCGCAAGTGGGTAGTAAACCTCGCGAGGTGCTGATTAAAGATCCTCTGACACTTGAAGGATTGCTGAACACTTTGGCATGAATAACTTTCTAATAATGTTTTGAAATTTAATCTATAATCTCAAAAACGATAGCCTTATGAAAAAGATTCTGTTTTTGTTTGTATTATCCATCATTTCAGTTTTTGTTTCAGCGCAGGATGCAGTAGCAATACTGGATAGAACTTCTGCTGCACTGAAGACAACTGGTGGTATGAAGGTGGATTTTACCATAAAGACAGGAGATTTTTCGTCAAAAGGATATATCAAGTCGAAAGGAAATAAGTTTGTTCTCCATTTGGAAGAGAACATAATATGGTTTGATAGTGAAACTTTATGGAATTATGTACTGAAGAACGAAGAGGTGAATATCACGATACCATCACAGACCGAGATGTCAAAGCTGAATCCATATGCATTCCTATCTTTTTATAAAAAAGGATATAAGGTTAAAAAAGGCAAGGGAACAGCAAAAGAGCATGAGATAATTATGGAGGGTGATAAAACATCTCAGTATAAAAAAGTTGTAATCCGCATAGATAAAAAGACTTATTATCCTGCAATGATTCACATGGAATCTGCGCAAGCTAATTTTGTCGCAGATATTCAATGCGATTCTTATCAGAAGAATCAAATGTTCTCGGACAAGACATTTCAGTTTGACCAGAAGAAATATCCAGATGTTGATGTTATAGATCTCCGATAAAAGCACCATGGATTTAAGACGGGCATTTTTCTTATATAAGCTGATTGCAAAGAATCAGCGGTGTCAAGTTCGTCGGCATCCGATGTTTGAGAAAAATGTGATAATGAAGATTGTAAGTTACTTTATTGTTGCATTTTGGGCCGTTTACCTTATGGTGCTTGGTGTGTCTTTTCATTCTTTTTTTAAGGATTCTTCTCTTGAGGCGTTTGATTGGATTGATGGAGGGTTAGTGTGGTTTCTCATTCTTGATTTTTTTTCTCGATTCATGATGCAGGACACACCTGCTCAGAATGTGAAACAATATAAGTTGCTGAACATCCCGAACCATTTTTTGCTCCATGTTTTTTTATTGCGCATAGGTATGCAGTTTTACAACTTGTTTTGGGCATTTTTCTTTATACCTTTTGGCATTCTTTCTGTTCCTCAGTTCTATGGTGTTGAAGGACTCGTTGGTTTTTGGCTCGGCTGGTGGCTGTTATTTGTTTTGAACAGTTATTGGTATCTGTTTTGGCGAACATTGATGAACCGCAACATGTTGTGGGGTGTTTGCCCATTTTTGCTTTATCTGCTGTGTTTGTATTTGGGGATTTTTTATGATACAGAGAATCAGTGGCTTTTTGAAGGGGCTATTTATCTGATGCGTGGATTTTGCCAATGGAGTACGTGGTGTTGGTTATTGTTGATTGTGGGAATAATAGTAATGTATATAGCTAACTTTTATTTGCAAAAGGTTGCTGTGTATATGGAGATTTCGAAAGTAGAACATATAGGTGTGGTAAAAACACGCAATATGAAGTTTCTTGATAGATATGGAGTTGTTGGTGAATATATGAAACTGGAAATTAAATCCATGATGCGTAATTTAGTTATTCGTAAACTCTACATAAATGGAGGGTTGTGTATGTTGATGCTGTGCGGACTTTTTTCCTTTTCAGGCATTTATGATGAACTTCCTTTTATGCGAGTTTTTATCTGCGTGTATTGTTTCTCTTGTTTAGGAGTGATGACACTGACTACAATCATGTGTGCTGAAGGAAATTATTTGGATGGGCTGATGGTACACAAGGAGACGGTTTTTTCTTTGCTGAAAGCCAAATATTATTTCCAATGTGCAGTGTTGCTGGTTCCAGTTTTATTTTCGTTAATGCCCATTGTTGAGGGGAAAATGCCTGTTTTGACCATGCTGGCTTGTGCGTTTTTCACTTCTGGGGTGGTTTTTCCTTTTATTTTTCAATTAGCAGTATATAACGACTTTTCTATCCATTTGAACAAGAAACTTACGCGGTCTGGCAGAAATACGAAAGTACAGATGTTGATGTCCGCTGCAGCCATGTTCCTCCCTATGCTAATCATGTATGTACTGGTGGAAGTTTTTGGTGAGACATATGCCGCAATAGTGATGTTGTCAATGGGAGTGATAGGTACAATCCTTCATCCATTGTGGTTGAAAAATATCTATCAGCGTTTCATGAAACGACGTTATCAAAATATGGATGGATTCCGTAACTCAAGATAAATCATGAATTTAACAATTGAAAATCTAACCAAAGTATTTAAAGATAAAAAAGTGCTGGATATACCCCATTATGCAGTACATGGTGGCGAAATAATAGGTCTTGTCGGGAATAATGGTGCAGGCAAGACGACATTGTTTCGTGTGATATTAGATCTTCTCAAAGCGGATACTGGGCATGTGACGATTTCTGGCATCATTAATGGGCATGAAGTTTCATGCGATACATCTAAGAATGAAGCATGGAAGGCGTATACGGGTGCGTTTGTTGATACAGGTTTCCTCATAGACTATCTGACTCCAGAAGAATATTTTCGTTTCCTTGCAAAAGTTACAGGGCTTACCGATGCAGAACTCAATGAGCGCTTGCGATTTTTTGACCAATTCATGAATGGGGAAGTGTTGGGTAGTAATACGCTGATTCGAAATCTTTCAATGGGTAATCAGCAGAAAGTTGGAATTATAGGGGCAATGCTCCATCATCCCCAATTGTTGATTCTTGATGAGCCATTTAATTTTCTTGATCCCACATCTCAAGTATCGATGAAGTATTTGCTTGAGAAATATGGAAAAGAGCACGATTCTACCATCATTGTATCGTCTCATAACTTGACGCATACACTGGATATCTGCAGCAGAATAACTTTGCTTGAAAATGGAAGTGTCATCAAAGACTATAATCGCGATTATGCTTTGTTGACTTCTGAAATTGAGGATTATTTCAAAAGTAATGTCAATATTTAAGCAAAGAAAAAGAAGTTTTTCATGTTTTGCTTTTATTAACCAATTAAAAGCCTTACATTTGTATGGTTTTGTAGCACTTGTAGGTGCTGCATGTTTGTATTTTGTCATTTTTAGTTTAACTAACAATAAATAAATTTATGAAAATTTCGAGAATTGATCACCTTGGAATTGGTGTAGAGAGCATTGAAGCAGTGCTCCCTTATTTCGAGAATGTTCTTGGTCTCAAGTGCTATGCAGTAGAAGAAGTAGCTGACCAGAAAGTAAAGACTGCCTTCCTTAAGGTTGGTGAAGTAAAGATTGAACTTTTGGAACCAACATCACCTGAATCTGCTATCGCAAAATGGCTGGAAAAAGGTGGCAAAGGTGTACATCATGTAGCTTTTGCTGTTGAAGATGGTGTTGCTGAGGCTCTTGTAGAAGCAGAGAGCAAGGAGGTTCGTCTCATTGACAAGGCTCCACGTCCAGGTGCAGAGCAGATGTCTATTGCATTCCTTCATCCAAAGTCTACAGCAGGAATCTTGACAGAACTTTGCGAGCCACAGAAGTAAGATTATTGAAAACAAATAACTAAAAGTAAAATTGTTCTTTTGTTTTTGGAGCACTTTTACTTTTAGTTTTTAACTTTATAAATTTTATGAGTAAACAAACAGAAAGAATACAGGAGCTTATTGAGCTCCGACAGAAAGCGCGCCTTGGTGGTGGAGAAAAAGCCATTGATAAGCAGCACGCAAAAGGAAAGTTCACAGCTCGTGAGCGTATTTCAATGCTTCTTGACGAAGGTAGCTTTGAAGAGTATGATATGTTCAAACTCCATCGCTGCACAAACTTTGGAATGGAGAAGAAGCAGTATCTTGGTGATGGCGTTGTAACAGGTTCTGGTACAATTGGAGGTCGCCTCGTTTTCATCTTTGCACAAGATTTCACAGTGAATGCAGGTTCTCTTTCTGAGACAATGGCACAGAAGATTTGCAAAATCATGGATATGGCCATGAAGGTTGGAGCTCCTGTTATCGGACTTAATGACTCTGGTGGTGCTCGTATTCAGGAAGGTATCAACGCTTTGGCTGGATATGCTGAAATTTTCCAGCGTAACATCATGGCATCTGGTGTTGTACCTCAGATTTCTGGTATCTTCGGCCCATGTGCTGGTGGCGCAGTTTATTCACCTGCATTGACAGACTTCACACTCATGATGGAGAACACCTCTTTCATGTTCCTTACAGGTCCTGCTGTTGTAAAGACTGTAACAGGCGAAGATGTTGACCAGGAAAGCCTTGGTGGCGCATCTGTTCACTCAACAAAGTCAGGTGTAACACACTTCACAGCTGCTACAGAAGAAGAAGCTATGGCTATGATTCAGCAGCTTATCTCTTACATCCCTCAGAACAATCAGGAAGAGACTCCAATCGTTGAGTGCACAGACCCTATCGATCGTCTTGAGGATTCACTTAATGAGATTATTCCAGACAATCCTAACCAGGCATACGATATGTACAAGGTCATTGCTGCAACAGTGGACAATGGCGAATTCTTTGAAGTACAGCCACGCTATGCTCAGAACATCATTGTTGGTTTCGCACGTTTCAATGGCCGTTCTGTAGGTATTGTTGCTAATCAGCCATCTAAGTTCGCAGGTGTTCTTGACTGCAACGCATCTCGTAAGGGTGCTCGTTTCGTACGTTTCTGCGACGCTTTCAATATTCCAATCGTTAGCTTCGTTGACGTTCCTGGCTTCCTCCCAGGTACAGGACAGGAATACAATGCAGTTATCCTCCACGGTGCTAAGTTGCTCTACGCTTATGGAGAAGCTACAGTACCAAAGGTAACAGTTACGCTTCGCAAGTCTTACGGTGGTTCACACATCGTGATGTCTTGTAAGCAGTTGCGAGGTGACATCAATTATGCATGGCCATCTGCAGAAATTGCAGTGATGGGTGCAAGCGGTGCAGCAGCAGTTCTTTATGCTCGCGAAGCTAAGCAGATTAAGGAAGAGGGTGGTGATGCAAAAGCATTCATCGCAGAGAAGGAAGAAGAGTACTCTAAGCTCTTTGCTAACCCATACAATGCAGCGAAGTATGGCTACATTGATGACGTTATCGAGCCACGAAACACTCGCTTCCGTGTTATTCGCGCTCTCGAGCAGCTTGCTAACAAGTCACTTACTAATCCTGCTAAGAAGCACGGTAATATTCCATTGTAATATGGTTATATAGACAAGAGGTTCATGCGGTTAGGTCTTTGGGCCTAATCGTAAGCCTCAGGTCTTAAAAACATCAAAACCGAATCAATAATGAAAAAGTTTTTATCAACATTATCACTCCTTGTAGTTTCAGCTGCTGCTTTGGCGCAGGGTGCGCATGACTTCAAAATCAACGAAGTCTATGTTTACAATCCTGCTTCATGTGATTCATCACAATGTGCAGCAAGCTACGTGGATGAATACGGTCAGCCTGCTTCATGGATTGAGATAGAAAATACTTCTTATTCAACACATAACATAAGAAATTGCTTCTTGACAATCAATCCTGCAGTGCTTGACAAAGATATGCCAGCTCCTGAAAGAGAAAAACTGATGTCTGAAATTCAGCCTGGCGATCCGCGTACATCGCTTTCTGCCAAACAGCGTATCACTTTCTTTGCAGATGGCAAGTTGAATCGTGGAACACTTCACATGAACTTTACACTTCCTGTTGGCGAACCATTTACAGTATATCTGTTCGATGGTAATGCTGTCGATTTGCTTGACTCTGTGCGCGTTGAAGTACTCCCTTCAGGTTCAAGCTATGCTCGAATCAACGATGCAGAGTGGCAGATTCTTCCAGAAAACGAAGTGACGCCAAATGCTCCTAATGTTGTATACAAGAACAAGAAAATACAGGAATTCAAGGAGAAAGACCCTTATGGAATCGCTATGACTCTCATGTGCATGGGTGTTGTATTCCTTTGCCTCATCCTGCTCTTTGTGTTCTTCCATGTCTTTGGCTGGGCCATGAATCGTGCCTCTATGCTTGCCCGTGTTCGTGCTATTCGTTCCGTTCATGAAAAGGCATCTAAGGTTGTTGAGATGGCAAAGCAGGGTACAACAGAAACCAAGGGCATCGACATGGAGACTTATACAGCTGTTATTGGCCTTGCTCTTCACGAGTATTTGGGTGGTACTCACGACCTTGAGTCTGGAGTCCTCACAATCCAACAAGGACCAACAACATGGGCTGATAAGAGCCATGAACTTCGTGTTCTTCCAACACATCATCATCAAGCAAACTAACAATTACGGTTATATGGTGATGCGGTCATACGGTGAATGTCGCTTTTAGGACAACCGTAAAGCCTCAAGCCATGGAAACCTTCAAAAACGAACAGAAAAATGAAAGAATACAATTATAAAGTAAAAGGTGTTTCTTACAATGTGAAGATTAATGGCATTGAAGAAAACATCGCAAAGGTTGAGGTTAACGGCATTGAGTTCGATGTCGAATTAGAAAAGCCAATCGCACAGCCTAAGCCAGTAGTACGTGCAGTAGCAGCACCTGTAAAAACAGTTGAGGCACCAAAGGCAGAGCAGCAGCCTGTTGCAGCAGGAATCTATGCTGTACGCGCTCCACTTCCAGGTACAGTCAACGACATTAAGGTTACTGTTGGACAGGAAGTTAAGCAGGGAGAAACACTTGTAATCCTCGAGGCCATGAAGATGGAAAACAACATCGATGCAGAACATGGCGGTAAGGTGCTTGAAATCAAGGTTGCAAAGGGTGACACAGTAATGGAAGGTGGAATCCTTGTTACTATCGGATAATTTCGAGCTAGAAACATAAAATGTAAAATCGTCAAATTACAAAAAATATGATGTTACTCGAAAGTGTTTCCACTATGGATTTTATAGGAACAAAGTTCTTGGATTTCCTTACATATACAGGTTTTGCTAATGTTGAATGGGCCAATATCATCATGATTGCAGTTGGTGCCTTCTTCATCTGGCTTGCCATTGCTAAGGATTTCGAGCCTCTGCTCCTCATTCCGATCGGACTCGGTATTATTTTGGGAAATATCCCATTCAAAGATGCCGGTCTTGAAATTGGTCTTTATGAAGACCATTCCGTCCTCAACATCTTCTATCAAGGTGTGAAGCAAGGATGGTATCCTCCACTTGTGTTTCTTGGCATTGGCGCCATGACAGACTTCTCTGCTCTGATTGCCAATCCTAAGTTGATGCTCATTGGTGCTGCTGCACAGTTTGGTATCTTTGGTGCCTACATCGTGGCACTTCTCCTCGGTTTCGAGCCCAATCAGGCTGCAGGTATCGCTATCATCGGTGGTGCAGACGGTCCAACAGCTATCTTCTTGTCAAGCAAGTTGAGCCCTAACCTCATGGGAGCTATCGCAGTATGTGCTTATTCTTATATGGCGCTTGTGCCAGTTATCCAGCCTGGTATCATGAAGCTGCTCACAACAGAAGAACAGCGCAAGATTAAGATGAAGCCAGCACGTCAGGTAAGCCAGACTGAAAAGATGCTCTTCCCAATCGTTGGTTTGCTCATCACAACTTTCATCGTGCCTTCAGGTCTGCCATTGCTGGGTATGCTTTTCTTTGGTAACCTCCTCAAGGAATCAACCAAGACAACACGTCTCGCTAAGACAGCAGGAAGTGCGCTCAACGATATCATTGTGATGCTTCTCGGACTCACAGTAGGTTGCTCAACACAGGCTTCAGAGTTCTTGACAATGAACACCATTTTCATCTTCATCATTGGCGCTTGTGCATTCGTTGTAGCAACAGCCAGCGGTGTTATGTTCGTGCATTTCATGAACCTCTTCTTGCCAAAGGGACAGAAAATCAATCCGCTCATTGGTAATGCAGGTGTGAGTGCCGTTCCAATGGCTGCCCGTATCTCACAGCAGGAAGGCCTCAAAGCCGATTCTCGCAACTATCTGCTCATGCACGCCATGGGTCCAAATGTTGCAGGTGTTATCGGCTCTGCCGTTGCAGCAGGTGTACTGCTCGGATTCCTCTCATAAAGGATTTCAGATAGTCAATATATTGACAGGGGATGCTCGCCAAGAGCATCCCCTGTTTGTTTTGTTTGAGAATGGGAAGCTTTTAGGGAGGTTGTTTTC
>CAJGCU010000046.1 GCA_904501945.1 uncultured Bacteroidaceae bacterium | reverse complement strand
GTGATGCTTCTGACTATGACAAGGTGTCTCAGCTTGCGTCGCTGCTGGTTGAAGTGAAGGATGTTTATGCACAGGAAATGGCGTTCACAAAGGTGAATGACATGATGGTTCTAGCTGATAAGACTGCACTTGACCAAGTGAAGACTGTATTCAATGCAGGTGTTGCTGCGCTGGAAAATGCGCTGGCCGCTGCTGATGCGAGTGTGGAAAGCTTTGTAGCTCTGAATTCTCTCTATGCCGCTTATGTGTCGTATGCAGGAACGGTTTCGGCTGCGGTTGAATGGGGTACGGATGCTGTGGCAGGTGAACTGGATGGACAGCTGGCGGCTCTTGATGGGGCTACTGCTGCATTGCTGGCAGAGAACCAGATGAAGCTGGTAGAAAAGATGAAGGCAACGATTGCAGAACTGACGGCATCAGAGGAGAACCCAAAGGATATCACAGGTGTGATTGTTAATGCATCGTTTGATGGCGACTTGAAGGATGGATGGGATGTATCAATAGATGGCGGCACTACGGCAGTGAGTCAGGGAGAGATTGAATTCTACAATAACTCTGCATTTACGTTGTCGCAGGTGATAAAGGATATGCCTAAGGGGGTGTATCGGCTTGCTGCATCTGGCTTCTATCGTGATGGCAATGACTATGCAGCGATTGTGGCTAATCAGTGGACAAAACTTGCTGAAGGCAATGACAGCACAGTGTATGATGCTCGTGCGAATGTGACGCTTTATGCTTCGTCGGCAAGTTTCAACTGTGGAAGCAAGCTGCTTTCTATTGCGAGTGATTCGATAGCTGTAGGTGCGACAGATGATGATTCCTATAAGGATTACTATGGAACGACATTGCATATATTGGGTGACTTTACAACGAATGATGCTGATGCGGAGACTGTTGTGAATTATCCTTACTGGATGTCTAATGCTTATCACATGATTACAAACCTTGGGCTTTATGCTGAAAACGAGGTTGATTTTGTCATTTCGGAGGCGAAAGAGGATATCGTGATTGGTGCTGTCAAGACGGCTCATATCAGTGGTGACTGGACGATTCTGGATAAATTCCGTCTCTATTATCTTGGTCAGGAGATTCCTACGGACATTGAATGTGTGAAGGATGTTGCATCTGAAGCGGTGAATGCTATAGAGTACTTCTCTCTTGCTGGCGTGAAGCAGACGGCTCTTCGTAAAGGCTTCAATATCGTAAAATTTTCTGATGGCTCAACGAAGAAGGTGTTTGTCAAGTAAATGAGTCTTTTATAATACAAAAAAAGCACAAAGTCTTTTGGCTTTGTGCTTTTTTTTGATAGTACGATATATTTTTATTATTGATGTGACAGTTTTTTATAGAGGTAACGGATGATTTTTCCGAGCGGAGTGTAGCGGATACCCCAGTCACGAATAGCTTCGGCGAAGAGTTCTTCGATGTGCGGATCTTTCTGTGGATTCTCCACGCGGACGAGCGGAAGCGGAGTGTCTAAAGGAGCACGGTCGAACTCATAATGCTGGAGGATGGAGGAGGCACGGAAATGGGTTCCGTTTTGGAGTCCGATGTTTCGTACAAGGGTGTGACCTGGTGTGAGGCAGAGTCCGTCCGCTTTGTAAATGGCAATTTCCCAGCAGATGTCCCATGGAATGGGGTGCTTGTCAAGGCTTTTCAGGCAAGGGAACACTCCGCCGTACTGGATGGCGTTGAGGTCTTCGGGTGTCATGCCTTGCAGGGCTTCTTCGCGTGTTTGGTAGTGAATAAAATGTTGTTTCCAGCGGTCGCGCCAAGTGCCCCAGCCCCAGCCTGACATGTGAGGGGTGAAGTATACGGTTGTTCGGTTTTTGGGTTTTGTGGCTGTCTGTTGTCCGTTGTCCGTTGTCCGTTGTCCGTTGTCTGTTGTCCGTTGTTTATTGTCTGTCTCAAACAAGTCAAGGTTAGTAAATCCTGCCACGTGCATCACTTGGGGTACATCAGCGTAGAGGTCGAAGGCTTGGTTCATGTACTGGAGATAGTAGGGTGAAGTGCAGATGTCATCTTCGAGAACAATGATGCGATCGTGAGTCTCAAAGACTTGTGCTATGCCTTCGGTAATGTTGCGTTCGAGATAATAATTATGGGGACGCTCGATGATGGTAATGCTCTTGAGTGTTTTTTTTCTGTCTGCCAGTTGCTTGAACTCATGTAGCTTCTGTCTGACTTGGTTGACTTGTTGCCAGGATTTCTGGTCTTTCCCTCCATCGGAAAAGACGTAGAGCTCGGTCTCAGATGCAAGGGTATTGCGAACGAGGCATTCGAGGGTCTTCATCATGTTGTCTGTACGGTTGTAGACAAAGAGAGCAACAGGGGCAAGAGTCATTTTTTTCTGTTGTTGGATTGTAATATTTCAGGGATTGTGTATCTGCGATGCAAGTCCACGAAG
Source organism: uncultured Bacteroidaceae bacterium (assembly GCA_904501945.1). Classification (GTDB taxonomy): domain Bacteria; phylum Bacteroidota; class Bacteroidia; order Bacteroidales; family Bacteroidaceae; genus Minthosoma. Next base: position 16,351 of record CAJGCU010000046.1, on the reverse strand, counting down.
TAGTGTGGGTGAGAGATACGTTTATCTTCGGGTGGCAAGGTCATGTAGTCGCCATAGAGCTTGCGCAAATAGGCATCGTAGTCGCGTGGTACTGTGACCGTAGTGTCTTCGAATGGCAGTTCCACCACATCTGTGAACCATTCGGTTTGGAAGATGCGTCCTTCCCACTGTGTGACGCATACGCATTTGCCACCAGTACCTCCTGTGTATGTCAGTTCGAAGTCGAGAAATGCCTGAAGGTAGCGTTGAGGATTGCGTTTGCGGTAGAGGTTGAGGATGTGTAGTCCTATCTGGTGGATGTCGAAGCGGATGATGCTGTGGAGCAAATGGGAAAAGGGATAGGAACTGACAGCATTGATGTATTTGTCAAAATAGTAGTGGCTCTTGTACTGACGGGCGGTGATGATGTCGTCAGACTCGTTGAACTCGTCCAATGGGAAGATATCGACATAGACACCCATCAGGAATGGCAGGCGCTGAAACTCCCAGATGGTGGAATGGAGAGAGGATATTTTGGCAAAAGGCATATAGTAACCTTTGTCGTGACAGGAGATGACTTCATATCCTAAAGGGCGCAATTGCTCGTTCATGCTGAGTAGACGGTTGTAGTCGGCTCTTGGCATATAGATGTCGATGTCGTCGTCCCAAGGTATGAATCCTTGATGACGTACAGCGCCCAATACAGTTCCACCGCAAGCAACATAGCGCAGGCTATGCTGAGCAAGGAACTGTTTGGTAAATTTGAAAGTAGCGAGCAATGCTTCCTTCATTTGCTGGCTGGTATGATTTTCTTCCATGGGCTGATGTTGCTGATAGAGGACTGTTGCAAAATAATCAGTCGAAGAGGTTAAGGAACAACTCAGCGCACCACAATTGCCACTTTTGGTTGCCGGTGAGTTTCTGCATTGGGATATCGTTACGGAACTCTGCACGAGACGGACCTTCCCAATTCTTAAATATTTCATCAACGGGACGTGGCATTGGAATCTTGAATGGAATAGGAAGTTCAGGGTACTTCATGGTAAAGAATTCCCGTACAAGATATTTGGGCTCGCCATTCCTTACTCGCTGCATATCAAGAGGCTCTGCCATGATTAGGCGAGCATAAGGGTCATAATAGGGCAATTGGGCAGCGGTGAAAGCATTGAGGTAAGAGCTGGAACTTTCAATGGAGAAAACATCGTCCATGAAATGCAGTACATCGATATTGTTTTTACCGATGCGATAAGGCTCAAAACGTTCAGCTTGCGAAACAGGATTACGAAGCACCAGAGAAGGTTCGAGGAAGGTGTAGCGCTTGACGAACTCGTCGAAAGTCCATTCGGGTGTGATGAGTTTGTCCATCCCTCCGAAGATGAGGTCAGCGCTTTCGCCTACCAGTATCATTTGTACACCGTCTTTTTTGGCTTGGATGGCTGCCTTATAAATTTGTGGCTCGATGGAGTGAACAGGTGCCCATTTGGACGCCATAACGATAGGTGTATATCTTTTGTAGTCATCGAAAGTGATATCGATGAGGTGATGTTGTAGTTGGAATTTCTGGCAGTATTGCTTGGCGCGCTCTACGTCTTCATCGAATACACCAGTAGACGAAACGAATGTGTAGGCATGGCTACCTGGCTTGAGGTAGGCAGCCAAGTTGGCGCTGTCCATTCCTCCTGAAAGCAAAATGCCTATGTTGTCGTACTGTTGATAGAGTGCGTCCATTTGCTGCTGTATCTCGCGGTCGATGTCAGCTGCGGTGGTGACAGGACGACGTTCTTCGTCGCTGACAGGCTGGAAGTTATGATGGGTGAAGCCTGGGTAAAAATCCATTCCGTCTTTCCAAATGTAGCGGAAGGCCATATAGGAACTTAAACAGAAATCTTTCATTTTTTATGAATATGTTGGGGAAGGATAAAATCAGAAAGGGTTAGTCCTTATCGCGTACGGCTGTGAGTGCTTCTGTGATTTTTGTGGATGATACTCCATGGGTATAAGGGAAATAGATAATCTTGATACCTGCTTCTTGAAAATCTTTTTCGTATTCTTTCCATTTGTCGGTAGCATACCAGTCGTCGCCGACAAAGAGTATCGTAGCTCCCAATTTCTTGCACATGGTGAGCTTGTCCATGTCGTACTGTGGTACGGCTGCATCTACGCATTTGATGTTGCGGATAATCTCGATGCGGTCGGAGAAAGGAATCATAGCATGCTTGCCTTTATAGAGTACGAGTTCATCAACGGTGACGCCTACGATGAGTTTGTCACAGAGTGCTTTCGCATTCTTGAGGAGAGTGAGGTGCCCGATATGAAAGAGGTCGAACACGCCTGCTGTATAGCCTATTACCATAATGTATGTTTTTGTTGCTTGGTTGCAAAGTTAAAGAAATTTTCTGGTATTCACACTGATGTGCCTTCGTTTTTTGTCTTGTTTCCGTTCCTTGCCTCACAGGAAACTACTTCCATCCCCCGTTGGAAGAAAAAGTATTCCTTTTTCTTCCAACGTCCTGATAGCCATGGAACTTTTTCTACGTATGGTACTAAAAGGAAACATACTCCAAAAAGGAGCAGCAGAAGAATGGTATAGTCATCCCAATTGTTGCGTATGCTCTTGACATTGGCAGAACGTATCATCTTATAGAGGATTAATAAGGGATAATGGGCAACGAAGAAGACCATGGAGTGCTTACCAATGTAGTTGATAACGGGGATATTGGGGATGCGGACGCTAAGCAGTATTCCCGACAGACCGCAAAGGGCTGAGGTGATGCAGGCTAGGACGATGTATGGATGCCCCTCCCATGTATTGACAGACATGGTGTAGTCAATGCTGTAGCTACCGTTGAGATAGATGAAGCAGGCGAGTAAGATGCCTGATATGCCGAGCGTGATGTTCGTTCCCATCTTTTCTATGGCAAAATGCCAGACTCGTCCCAAGTAGAAGAGATAGATTCCAAAGAAAATGTTGTCAAGGTTGAACCACAGCGGATTGTCTAATGTGTAAAGCCAGTAGCTGAGGAAAGGTAGCAGGAATATGAACCAGTGTATTTTGAAATTGCGTGTTTTCCCGAATAGTGAGATGCTGAAGAGAGGAGGAACTTTGGAGATGAGATGTGCCGCAATGTAAGCCATAAAGAAAGAGAGAAGAAACCAGCAAGGAGCATTACCGTAAAATTGGCTGGATTCCCATAGATGGCTGATCTTTACTTGGGTGGCAAGTGTGTTTTTGGAGTCGAGGATGAAGATGACAAAGAAGAAATAAATGATGTTGCCGATGATACCCCATGAGAGATAAGGAATTAGTAGTCTTTTCGCTTTATCGAGAATGTATGCCTTTGTATTGCCTGATACGGTCTTGTTGAAGTAGCCAGCCTTGAAGAAAAAGAAAGACATGAAGAAATAGCTCCATTGCATGATGGGAGTCCACCAATCAGTTTCGCCAAAGCCGCAGGCATTAGTGATGTGCAGGGTGACCATGCGGACGATGCAGATTCCGCACAAGAGGTCAAAGGCGTGGTTACGTTGTTTCACTTTTTAAGTTATTGGGTTTCTAAGTTCCTATTTTTGTGAGTCTTGGTGGAGCAGTTTTACTAATCGGTCGCTCTTGCCACTGACAAGTTTGCGAGTAAACATTTTTCCGCTGTTTATAAGCGTGTCGTAGTCGCTTTCATCCATGATTTTGATGATGGGATCGTAGATTATGAAGTGCAAGGGTGTAAGAGCTGCCAAACCGGGATATTCACCTTCCCATAAAAGGCATTTTGTTGCCCATTGGGGAGAATTGAAGGCGATGGTTTGTATCATGGTCTCGGATGGGGCAAATGAATCGGAGAAATATCGGCGTATTTCGGGATGTTTCTGATAAGTGTATAAGATGTGTTGAGCTAATTGTTGGGATATAGCCCAATAATCAGCGCCTTTATATAGTTGCCATTGTTCGTCGTCAATGGTAAGTGTTAGCTTCTTCCGTCTGTTTAGCAGATGCATTACCTTTCTGTATAGAATGCCGAGTTTTCTGTTCCATGTTTCTCCTATTAGGGGGAAGTTGAAATCGGGACGAAAACTTTGGTATAAGGCTTGTTGCTGCTGAAAACTTTCTTGCGGGGTATTGATGCAGACACCGCTCAGCAGCTCCTTTCCGTTCTGTTCCTGCAACCATGTGTTGATGCGGTCAACGCTCCATAAAGGATAGTCTTGTCCGGAAAGGAAGAAAATATAGTCGAAGTCTTGTGGATGTGCTAATGCAGCCTGGATGAGGGCTATTTGAAAATCAACTTGTGTGATAGTTCCCCAATGTACATGAATGCGATTGGGAAGATAATGGATGTTGTCGCCGTGCAGAATTGCTGTGAATGGCCTGATGTCTGATTTCTTGTCAACATGGATAAAGAATTGTGCGTCAGGATGCAAGGCTTCGACCAATCGCTTCAGCTGGGGAGCATCTGTATAAACTGATATGAGATAGGCGATATTCATTGCTGCTAACTGTTGATTTCCAATCTTGTAATTCTTTCTTCTTATTTTGTACTATCCCATGTCAATCGGTCTTCAATCATACGTTCCATGTATGACTGTATGATAGCTTTCAGTTCCTGTTCCATGTTTTTTTCCAGTGCCCCAGTTTTGTTCTTGAGGTTATTTTTCATAAACCAGTCCTCTTTGTAGTTGTAGAGGGATTTGATTTCGCCGCCATCGGTGTATTGCATGACATAGTCACCTTTCACATACTGGTAGATGCCGTTGGTGTGGTTGACGGCCCATGTCAGGCTGTCAGGAGTGTTTAGCAGGTCTGACCCGAACGCGACATAGGGCTGGTTGTATCCAACGTGGTTCAGAATGGTTGGCATGATGTCTATTTGCTGAGCGATGCAATGGCGGCGCTCTGGTTTGATGCTTCCCGATGGGTCATAGATAATAATGGGTACACCGAATACTCCGAGATCTGTTTGGTATTCTTTGCGTGAGTTCAGATTGGTATGGTCGGCCGTGATGACAAAGATGGTGTTGTTGTACCATGGCTGTTGCTGGGCTGTTTGAAAAAAGCGTTCCAGTGCATGGTCTGCATAGCGAATGCATTTGTGCATAATGTTGTCGTCTCCAGGCTCATCCTTGTAGATGTCTTGGTAGCGTTCTGGCACTTTGTATGGATGGTGTGAACTTGCCGTGAAGACAGAAGTGATGAAGGGTTGCTTCATCTGGCTCATTTGGAGAGCGTAGAACTGAAGAAATTCTTCATCCCAGATTGCCCACATTCCGTCAAAATCTTTGTCTCCGTTGAAGCGCTTGTCTTGGTTGTATTCGGTACGTCCGTAATAATCTTGGTAACCTGTTGCCTTGGCGAATGCTTCAAACCCCATTGAACCGTTTTCTGCACCATGAAAGAAGGCTGAATAATATCCTGCTTTCACCAATTCTCCTGCCAGTCCGCTCACTTTATTCATTGAAGCAGGGGTTAAGAAGAAGGGTTCGATGAAGCGTGGAATGCTGGATAGGATGGATGGCATCCCGTCTATACTTTTTCGTCCGTTAGCAAAAGTGTAGTCGAATGTGAGAGATTTCTTGATGAGAGAGTCTGTGAAAGGCGTATAGCCTTTGTAAAGTGAATCTCCCCAACTTGTGGGCTGGTCGCCTGCGATGTACTCTTTGCCATAGCTTTCCATGATGAGTACAACCACATTCTTTTTTGTTGATACAATGCTGTCAGCTGGTGTGTGAATGGGCTGATAGATATTGTCCAGTTCTTCGCGAGTGAAGTAGTGCGGGTTGACAAACACGCTTTTATTGATAGAACGAATCAAGGAGAATGGCGTATTCAGGATGAGTGCAGCTTCAGCAGGCCGGTTCACGTATTGATTGGCATTGCTCAAAGTGATGGGGCGCACTGCTGTAGTTGCTCCGCCTCGCATACCGCAGATGGTAATAGGGATGTAGAGTCCGAAACAAAGCATCTGTGCTGTGTAGTATACGATAAGATTTTTGGTTGTGTGCAGCTTGAAGTCCCCTGAAGGCTTGGCATACAGGATGATGAGTCCTGCTATCAGAAGAATACCCAGTAGGACAAGATACCAGTGGCGCAGAACCTCGACGCCCATCACGTCTGCCATGTTGCCTTCATTGCTGAATTCTTGAAATACGGATGTCGTTGTGCGTCTTCCTGTATATTGGAAATAGACAGCATCGGAGAGGTTCGCAATGATACATAGCGCGTTGATGGCAACGTAAATCCATTTTGTCATTGCCTGCCACCAGTCTTTCTCCTTGATGTGCAGAGGGATGAGCATCAAGATGGCATACAGTGCATTCGTGTATAGAATAGCCGATGTGTCGAACATCCAGCACCCCTTGAATGCTTCCCAGAAGTTAAGTGCTTCGAATCCTTCTGACAATACTCCCCAGTTTTCAAATAAGTATGCTAATCTGCATATCCCGTACACGATATAGATAAGCAGTAGGTTGAAAACGAAAGCGATAGGATTTGAATAAAAGGACTTCTGTAGTTGTATGCGCATCATTATTTTATGGATTTATTTGTAAGCGTTTTTGATGTCGGGTTTTATACTCTTCTATGCGTTTGGCAAAAGCAGCATCTTTCTGGTTGCCTTTTAATGGAATGAAATTGAGAGATTCGGGAATGCCTGATGATCCATCTGTCAAGTGTATTCTTTTGCCGCTTTTCACGATAAATAACGAGTCGTACAGCACCTGTGTACAGGCATCGATTGCAGTTATGAAGAGCGTATCTCCGGCAGTACGCATCTTCTGGTAGTAACGGCTACCTGTTCCGAAACGGTCAAATAGATCGTTAAACTCGATGCGGTAGTTCTTGGGCGAGCAGTGACTGATAATGTACACTGGGGTTGTTGCAGTTTCGTAGTCTGTGCGATTGGTCATTCGAGCATAGGCATGCTCATGTCCTTGCAGCACAGCGTCCACTCCATACTCTTTTATTAAGTCGTTAAATAGGATTCTCTGTATCAGGTTGTTCGTGTTCCCTCGGATGCTGTGAAGCGGGTGATGAAGAACTGTGATTTTCCATTTTGTGTTACTTGCCTGTAGCTGTTTTTCCAGCCATTGACGCTGTGTCAGCAAATAGGGCAGTTCACGGTTGCTGTCGAGACAGAAAAGCTGTACATCCTTATATCGAATGGTGAACACCTGATTCTCGTCCACCATTGAGTCGAGAAAGTAAGAGTGGATGAGCGAGAAGCGACGTTCGAGCTTACCTACAATACCTTTTAGGTAGTCGTGGTTTCCTGTGATTGTCACTATGGGCATAGCTTGCCCGATGGAATCCAGTCCTCGAAACGTCTCGCCCCAGTAAGCATCAGTAGGCCGTTCTGTCAAATCGCCTCCGCACACGAGAAACTCTGCCTCGGGATTTTTTTGACAAGCTTTTTTCAATAATTCGTTAGCAATGCCTCCTATGGTGTCTTGAATGTCTCCTATATAGAGAAAAGAACATCCTCTGTCTGTCTCGCTTTGCAAACGGAATCCATACCAATCAGAGAATTGATTTCCTGTACAGACACGGTATTGATATGCGTGACCCTCTTTCAGCCCTTTCAGTCTTGCCACATAGTAGGCGGCTCTTCCGTTGCGTGACTTGAATACTTCTCCGTCTGCTTTAATTTTTTGTATTTCAGCAGCTGAAGTGTCTTTCAGCTCTACGAAAGAATGTTCTACATTCTCGCCGCACCTCCAACTGATGTTTCTGCTCAACTCACCATCGTTGCCAAATGTCAGCAGCACTCTTTCTGGCACAGCCGCAGGAGTGTATGGTGCTTCTTCTGGATTGTGGAACCACGTTTCCCAACGGGAAATGCACCACACAAGCAATGCTGTGACAATGACAAGCGATAGTAGTATTGAGAGGCGAATCATGAGGGTTAATGAATTCGTGGATTTTATCCGACTTGGCTACCGCCCTTTACAGGTTTCTCCACAGTGGTCACGCTGATGCTGCCATCCCAGTTTTCGGCAGAGAGAATCATACCTTCGCTAACAAGTCCGTTCTTGAACTCGCGAGGTGCCAGATTAGCGATGAAGAGCACTTGCTTGCCTACCAGCTGTTCGGGTTCATACCACTGTGCGATGCCGCTGACGATGGTGCGTCCGTTTGGTGTGCCGTCGTCCAGCTTGAACTTCAGAAGTTTCTTCATCTTTGGCACACGTTCGCACTCCAGCACTGTCGCTACACGAATGTCCAGTTTTGTGAAATCGTCAAATGCCACAGTTTCCTTCACGGGAGCTACTTCTGCATTGGCGGCCTCATTCGCTTTGATGGTTGCCTCCAGTTTGTCCATCTGGAATTTAATCGTTTCATCTTCTATCTTTGAGAACAGCAAACTTGGCTTTTCCAGTTGCTTGCCTGCTGGCAGAAGGTCTGTTTTGCCCAAGTCTTCCCAGTTCAGTTCCTGCATGCAAATCATCTCGCGAAGTTTTGCTGAAGAGAATGGAAGGAATGGCTCGAACGCAATGGCTAGATTGGCAGTGAGCTGCAGTGATACATAGATGATGGTCTTCACGCGTTCTGGGTCAGTCTTGATTACTTTCCAGGGCTCTTCATCGGCAATGTACTTGTTGCCAATGCGTGCAAGATTCATTGCCTCTTTCTGTGCCTCACGGAACTTGAAGTTCTCGATCAGCGATTCCAGATTGTCCTTCACTGATGCAAATTCTGCCAACGTTGCCTTGTCGCCTTCAGTCAGTTCGCCGCATGCGGGCACGACGCCGTCGTAGTATTTCTGTGTGAGCTGCAGCGCGCGGTTCACGAAGTTGCCATATACGGCTACAAGCTCGTTGTTGCAACGTGCCTGAAAATCAGCCCAAGTGAAATCGTTGTCTTTCGTTTCAGGAGCGTTGGCCGTCAGCACATAGCGCAACTCGTCCTTGCGGTCAGGCATTTCTTCCAGGTATTCGTTCAGCCATACCGCATAGTTCTTTGAAGTTGATATCTTGTTGCCTTCCAGATTCAGGAACTCGTTTGCAGGCACGTTGTCTGGCAGGATGTAGTCACCATGTGCTTTCAGCATAGATGGGAAGACGATGCAGTGGAAGACGATATTGTCCTTGCCGATGAAGTGAATCAGGCGTGTATCTTCCTCTTGCCACCACTTTTGCCATGTACCCCACTTCTCGGGTGCGCTTTCGCAAAGGTCTTTTGTGTTTGAGATGTAGCCGATAGGCGCATCAAACCATACGTACAAAACCTTGCCTTCTGCACCTTCTACGGGTACGGGGATGCCCCAATCGAGGTCGCGAGTCACGGCGCGAGGCTTCAATCCGCTGTCCAGCCATGACTTGCATTGTCCATATACGTTGCTGCGCCATTCTGGATGACTCTTCAGAATCCAGTCTTCTAGCCATTCCTGATACTGGTCGAGCGGCAGATACCAATGCTTTGTCTGCTTCTTCACCAGCGGATTGCCGTTGATGGCATTGACAGGGTTGATAAGTTCCTCGGGCGAGAGTGTTGCTCCGCACTTCTCGCACTGGTCGCCGTAGGCTCCTTCTGCGTGGCAGCGAGGGCACTCGCCTTTGATGTTGCGGTCGGTGAGGAACTGCTTGGTCTCTTCGTCGTAGAACTGTTCTGAAGTGATGTCAACAAACTTGCCCTCGTCGTAGAGCTTCTTGAAAAAGTCTGCGGCAAACTTGTGGTGCGTCTTGCTGGTTGTGCGTGAATAGATGTCGAAACTGATGCCGAAATCGCTGAACGACTTCTTGATGATGCCGTGATAGCGGTCCACCACGTCCTGCACTGTGCATCCTTCTTTCTTGGCGCGGATGGTTACGGGTACACCGTGCTCGTCACTTCCGCACACAAACATCACTTCGCGTCCCTTCAGACGAAGGTAACGCACATATATGTCAGCAGGAACGTATACTCCAGCCAAGTGTCCTATGTGTACAGGGCCATTGGCATAAGGCAGCGCGGCCGTCACAGTTGTTCTCTTGAAATTTTTCTTTTCCATGTTTTTCGTTTTTAGCTATTTGGTTGCAAAGTTAAGTATTTTTTCTTGTATTATCACCGATGTCTGTCCGTTTTTTGTTCTGTATGCGCATTTCCTTGTTCGATTTGTCTTGAAAAGAGGCAATAGAATGACGGGCGGCGGAGGATGTGAAAAACACAGCACTTTATACCTCAAAAGAGGTAAGAGTCTCACCGATGTGGAGATAAGAGTCTCACCGATGTAGAGGTGAGACTCTTACCGCTTTTGGGGTGCTGGAGGGCGGATAAAAACAGAGTGTTTTTTTAGTTTGAAGGGGAATAAGGGCATTGGTGGAGGAAGATGTGGAGAGATATAAAAAAAGGCCGGCAAGAGCCGACCTTTGCTTTGTTCAATATTTCTTCTGGGAATTAGAAACTTACGTATGCGCCGAATGTGATAGCGTTTGTAACTTCGATGTCAAATTCGTTAACCTTCACGTCGCCAGTTTTTGCGAAAGACCAGCCGAGGTTACCTACGTGTGCAACGAGAGAAACTTTCTCGCTGAGTGCGTAAGAGATACCTGGCTTGATGGCAATTTCCCATGCGTTAATGTTGTCTTCAACGCCGCTTGTATGAACGAATCCGTAAGCGAAGCCACCGTCAGCGAAGAATGAGAAGTCACCGCACTGTGCAAAGGTGTAGCGTGCGTATGGGTTGATGGCGAATCCGTTTTGGCTGTCTATGCCTTTGCCACTTTCGTGAGAGTATTCAAGAGCTACTGCAACGTCCCATTTGTCGTTGAGTTTGTAACCTACTTCTGGAGCAAGTGTGAAGCTGTTTGTCTTGTCCAACTCATTTCCGTCAATAGTAGTCTTTGAGGTGTTGAAACCTACTGAACCTCCTGCCCAGAACTGTGCGTTGGCAGAAACTGAAACGATAGCAACGAGTGCTGCGAGAATAATTTTTTTCATGATTTCTAAATTTTAATTAAAGAATCAATGAGTCCTACTCTGTTATTTTTTCTTCCAAGATGAGGTTTTTCGGATTCCCCCTCGTCTTGGAACGATACAAAATTAGAACATTTCAATGGACTGACAAATATTAGCGCAATAAAAAAGACTTTCTGAACAATGTTGGCTGCATTTGGGTCAAAACGTTTGAGCTGAAAGAAAGATTTTTGTTGTTTTTGGCTATTCTTGAAAAAAAATACTTACTTTTGCATGCTATTAGTTTGTATATGGACGATAAAAAAGACTATAAATATTTAAAAGAAATAGATTATCCGGCTGATCTTCGCAAGCTTAAAGTGGATGAATTGCCACAGGTCTGTGAAGAACTGAGACGCGATATCATAGAAGAATTGGCCGTCAATCCCGGCCATTTTGCTTCGAGTCTTGGAGTGGTGGAGTTGACAGTGGCGTTACATTATGTGTTTAATACCCCTTATGACAGGCTTGTGTGGGATGTGGGGCATCAGGCATATGGACATAAAATTCTGACGGGACGAAGAGACCGTTTCTGCACGAATCGTAAGTTTAATGGTATCAGGCCATTTCCGCATCCTGATGAAAGCGAGTATGACACGTTCTGCTGCGGACATGCCAGCAATTCCATCTCGGCTGCGCTGGGAATGGCAGTTGCTGCTAAGCAGAAGGGCGAGAAACGAAGGGTGGTGGCTGTGATAGGCGATGGCGCATTGAGTGGAGGATTGGCTTTTGAAGGTATCAATAATGCAGCTGGTACGCCGAATGACATGCTGATTGTGCTGAATGATAACAAGATGTCGATTGATAACAGCGTGGGTGGAATGAGGCAATACTTGTTGCAACTCACGACTAATTCAACCTATAATGACCTGCGTTACAAGATTTCGCAAAAGCTTTCAGAGTGGGGTGTCTTGAACGAGAAACGTCGCAAGGGCATCATCCGTTTCAACAATAGCGTGAAGTCGGTCTTGACGCGTCAGCAGAACATTTTTGAGGGCATGGACATTCGCTATTTCGGCCCTACAGATGGACACGATGTGAAGGAACTGGTGCGCATCCTTATGGCGATCAAAGAGATGAAAGGCCCCAAGATTTTGCACATCCACACGAAGAAGGGGCATGGCTATGCGCCAGCAGAAGAGGATGCAACCATTTGGCATGCACCTGGCAAGTTTGACCCCGACACGGGCGAACGCATCGTGGCAGATGATGGAAAGCCGCATCCGCCTAAGTTTCAAGATGTGTTTGGAGAAACATTGCTTGAGCTGGCGCAGCAGAACCCGAAGATAGTGGGAGTGACGCCAGCCATGCCGACTGGATGCTCTATGAATGTGATGATGAATGCTATGCCCAGCCGTGTGTTTGACGTGGGCATTGCCGAGGGACACGCTGTTACCTTCTCTGGTGGCATGGCGAAGGATGGGCTGATGCCGTTCTGCAATATCTATTCGTCTTTCATGCAGCGTGCTTATGACAATATCATACATGATGCCGCAACGATGCATCTGAACATGGTGCTGTGTCTGGATCGTGCAGGACTGGTGGGCGAGGATGGCTCGACACACCATGGAGCGTTTGACCTCGCTTTCTTGCGACCCATACCTAACCTGACAATCGCTTCTCCTCTGAATGAACCTGAGTTGCGCAACATGATGTACACGGCGCAGCTCCCAGAAAAGGGGACTTTCGTGATTCGCTATCCCCGCGGTTGCGGCAATACTGTAGATTGGAAATGCGATTTCGAAGAGCTGCCTGTGGGCAAGGGACGAAAGCTGAAGGAGGGACAAGATATAGCGGTGCTGAGTTTAGGTCCCCTTGGTCTTGAGGCGCAGAAAGCCATTGCAATAGCGGAACTGGAATCGCTGCACACGCGGCCGGAAGCGCCGTTGAGCATAGCCCACTACGATATGCGTTTCTTGAAACCGATAGACGAAGATTTGCTGCATGAAGTTGGAAGAAATTTCAAGAAGGTTGTGACGGTGGAAGACGGCTCTGTGGCTGGCGGATTGGGCAGCGCTGTGCTGGAATTCTTTGCCGAGCATGGCTATCAGATAGAAGTAAAACGCATTGGCATTCCCGACGAGTTTGTCACACATGGTACTATTGCCGAGTTGAGGCGTGCTTGTCGCATGGACGCTAAGAGTATAGCAGAGATACTGTCATGAAAATAGTGATTGCAGGAGCGGGAGCTGTGGGGACGCATCTGGCACGGATGCTTTCCAACGACCATCAGGACGTGGTGCTGATTGATGCAGACGAAAGCAGGCTGCATCGTCTGAGTGGTGACCTGGACATCATGGCGCTGGTGAGACAGCCTTCGTCTATTCAAGGACTGAAGGATGCCGAAGTGAATCATGCAGACCTTTTCATCGCTGTCACGCCTAACGAGAGTGAGAATCTTACCTGTGCGATGCTTGCCAAGCAGCTGGGAGCGAAGAAGAGTGTGGCGAGAGTGGATAACTATGAGTATATGAAGCCCGAGAATCAAGAGCTGTTCAAGCGCATGGGCGTTGAGTCGCTGATTTATCCTGAATTGCTGGCCGCCGAAGACATTGCGGCAAGTTCTCGCTATAGCTGGGTGCGTCAGCTTTGGGAGTTCAATGGGGGAGAGTTGCTGCTGCTGAGTGTGAAGATGCATGATGCTCATCCCATTTATGACAAGGAAATCAGCAACAAGGATAATCAGCTGGTAGGATACACATTGAAGGAAATCGGTATGAAGCATGGGCATGATTTCCATGTGGTGGCCATTAAACGAAACAGCGAGACGATTAGTCCGCATGGAGACGAGAAAATTCTTCCCCGTGACTTGGTATTCTTCATGACAACTAGGGATAACCTTGAGAAAATCCGTCATTTAACAGGAAAAGATGATTATCCCGCAGTAAAGAATAGTCTGCTCATAGGTGGAGGTAAACTTTCTGTGCGTGCCAGCTGGAAACTGAATGCCATGCACCATGGCGTGAAAATAGTTGAGTCAGCCCCTAAGCGCATAGAGAAATTGCTTTCGCTTGTCTCGCCGAAGACGATGATTCTTGAGGGGGAGGGTTATGACATGGATTTGCTGAATGACGAAGGATACAGCAACACCGAATCAGTCATCGCCTTGACTGATAATGACCAGCAAAACATTCTTGCCTGTGTGGCAGCCCGTCGCCGAGGCATTCGGAAGACCATTGCGCAAGTGGAGAATCTCGAGTACTTTGACATGGCGAACGACCTCGACATTGGCACCATCATTAACAAGAAAATCATTGCTGCCAGCCATATCTACCGCATGCTGCTGAAGGGCGATGTGGACAACGTGAAGATGCTTGCCATAGGCAATGCCGACGTGGCTGAGTTTGTCGTCAAGCCTGGTTCAAAATTCACACAGAAAGCCATCATGGAGCTGAACATCCCCCGAGGAATCAATATTGGTGGAATGTCTCGTGACGGCAAGTCCATGCTCGTGAGCGGTAGCACACGATTGCAAGCTGGCGACAAGGTAGTGGTGTTCTGCATAGGCAACACGTTGAAATTATTAGATAAGTATTTTAAGTGACCGGTTGTGCGGTCCGTTGTCCGTTGTCAATTCTCAATTCAATAAAATGCTCAATTGGAGACTCATAGCACGCATCATGGGATTCCTCCTCTTCATCGAGGCAGGACTGATGTTTCTGTGTCAGCTCGTCAGCTGGCTTTATGGCGAGGGTTTCGACGCATTTGCCCTGCCTATATTGATTGCGCTGATTTTAGGAGGCGCAGGAGTGCTTCTTGGCAGACATGCAGGCAAGAACCTGGGACGAAAAGACGGCTACATCATCGTGTCCAGTGTCTGGGTGCTCTTCTCCATTATTGGCATGCTTCCTTTCTTGCTGGGCAACCATGTCCCTGATGTGGCAAGTGCCTTTTTCGAAACCATGTCAGGCTTTACCAGCACAGGCGCAACCATCATTGACAACGTCGATGCCATGCCCCGCAGCATTCTGTTTTGGCGTAGCCTCACCCAGTGGATTGGAGGTATCGGAATCGTATTCTTCACCATTGCCATTCTCCCCGCTTTTGGAGTGGGCGAAGTGAAACTCTTTGCGGCAGAATCTACAGGACCTCTGCATGACAAGGTGCATCCGCGCATCTCTATCGCAGCCCGATGGATAGGCGGAGTCTATATCCTGCTCACACTCCTCTGCATCCTGGCGCTCATCCTGAGTGGCATGCCTGTCTTCGATGCCCTCAACTATGCCCTGTGTACAACAGCCACAGGAGGTTACGGCACACATTCCGCCCTTCTGAGCGACTACTACAGCTCTCCAGCCATCGAGTATGTGCTCATCTTCTTCATGTTTGTTTCAGGCATCAACTACACATTGATATATTACACCATCCTCAAGGGAAAAATCAAGAAATTCTTTGCCGATATAGAACTGCGCACCTACTTGATTGTAGCATTAGGTGCTTCGCTCGTGTGTGCCCTTGCGCTGATGCTCGAAACTCCGCAGCACAGTGCTGAATATGCCCTTCGCCACAGCCTTTTCACCGTCATCTCCCTGCAGACCACCACGGGACTTGCCACCGTTGACTACACCCTTTGGCCCGTATGGCTCATGCCCGTTCTGCTCTTTGTCATGTTTGCGGGAGCCTGTTCGGGAAGCACCAGCGGCGGAGTCAAGTGTATCCGTCTGAGCATCATGTACCGGGTGCTGAAAAACGAGTTTACGCGCATTCTCCATCCACGGGCAGTCATACCTGTTCGTCTCAACGAAAACATCATGCCCAGCAGCATTGTGCAGACCTTGCTGGGATTTGTCGCCCTTTTCATCATCGCCCTCTTCCTCGGTGCTTTTGTCCTTGCGCTCACAGGAGTAGCCCCTAATGAGGCGCGTCCCTATTTCGACTACTACGAAGCCTTCGGCATCGCCCTGTCAAGCATCAGCAACGTAGGCCCAGGCTTAGGATACTACGGCCCAGCCCATTCGTGGTCCATCCTCTCCCCTGTAGCCAAATACATCTGTGCGCTCCTTATGCTTATTGGCCGTCTTGAAATATTCCCTATCGCCATCCTTTGTACACGCGGATTCTGGAAGAAATAAGAAAATCCCCCCCAAAAAAAAATAATCCCTTTTGATTTACTTTCAGAAAAAGGACAGGAAAGAAAATTATAGGTAATTTTGAGAGTGAAATTCCTTTTGTCGCTGTTTTTTTGATGTAAAAAAATGAACTTTTCCACACCTGCCACCACCGCTTTTGTTTCCTGTACGCCTTTATACATCTGTTTGTCAGCGTTTTATCAGGCATTTTGGAATACTGTAACTTTTCCACACCTATTCCTTTGTCGGAATGTTGGAATTCGTTAACTTTGCCACCGAAACAATAATTGTTCATGATGGCATCCATGCATAAACTATTATTCCTTCCGCTGGCAGCGTTCCTGCTCGCTGTTCTCGGCTGCTCCAGCCGCGAGGGCCATGCCCT
>CAJGCU010000045.1 GCA_904501945.1 uncultured Bacteroidaceae bacterium | reverse complement strand
TGAAGGAGAAGGATGGCCAGGTGTTTGATGCGTTTGAGGATCCTGAACTTCGTTACCGCCAACGCTATGTGGATTTGATTGTGAACAATGGCGTGAAGGATACGTTCTTGAAGCGTGCTACAATTCTGCGCACGATGCGTCAGGTGTTTGACGAGGCGGGTTTTACGGAAGTGGAAACTCCTATATTGCAGCAGATTGCGGGTGGTGCCAGCGCACGTCCGTTCATTACGCACCATAATGCGTTGAATGTGGATTTGTATCTGCGTATCGCTACGGAGCTATACTTGAAACGTCTGATTGTGGGTGGTTTTGAAGGTGTCTATGAGATTGGAAGAAACTTCCGCAATGAAGGAATGGACAGAAGCCATAACCCTGAGTTTACGTGTATGGAGCTGTATGTTTCATATAAAGACTATAACTGGATGATGTCGTTTACGGAGCAGTTGCTGGAGAAGATTTGTGTGGCAGTGAATGGAACGACGGAGGTGACTGTTGGCGACCAGACTATCAGCTTCAAGGCGCCTTATCGCCGTTTGCCTATCCTGGAAGCCATCAAGGAGAAGACTGGCTTTGACTGCGAAGGAAAGTCCGAGGAGGAAATCCGTGCGTTCTGCTTGCAGAAGGGCATGGAGGTGGATGAGACCATGGGTAAGGGCAAACTCATTGACGAGTTGTTTGGCGAGTTCTGCGAAGGCTCATTCATTCAGCCAACCTTTATCACGGATTATCCTGTGGAGATGTCTCCGCTGACTAAAATGCACCGTTCTAAGGCTGGTTTGACAGAACGTTTCGAATTGATGGTGAACGGTAAGGAGTTGGCGAATGCTTACTCAGAGCTGAATGACCCAATTGACCAGGAAGAACGTTTTGTTGAACAGATGAAGCTGGCAGATAAGGGTGATGACGAGGCGATGGTGATTGACCATGACTTTTTGCGTGCTCTTCAGTATGGTATGCCTCCAACATCAGGTATAGGCATTGGTATTGACCGCTTGGCTATTTTGATGACAGGACAGCCTACGATTCAGGAAGTATTGCTTTTCCCAACGATGAAACCAGAGAAGAAAGCCCCACGTGATGGTGTGCAGAAGTTTGTTGAACTTGGTTTCTCTGAAGATATTGTTCCTGTGTTGTATAAGGTTGGCTATAACCTTGTGAGTGACCTTGAAGGTGGCAATGCACAGAAAATCCAGCAGCAAATAGGTGAGGTGCTGAAGAAGTATAAGTTGGATATCCAGAAGCCATCGGTGGAAGAAATCAGCAATATTGTTGCTAAAATTACAGGTGAATAGTTAAAAATGAAAAATCCGAGTTGCCTGCATTTTGTGTATGGTAACTTGGATTTTTTCACTTTTCACTTTCATGATTCACTTAAATCGTAAATTATATGCAGTTTAAATCTTGTGGTAGAGTGGCAGTATTGGGAGGTGGTAGCTGGGCAACGGCTATTGCGAAGATTGTCATGCACCATGAAGAACGGATAACATGGTACATGCGTCGCGATGACCGTATTGAGGAGTTTAAGCGTTTGCATCACAATCCAGCCTATCTTACGGGAGTTCACTTTGATGTGGATCGCATTACGTTTTCCAGTGACTTGAATGAGGTGGTGAAAAATAACGATACACTAATTTTTGTTATCCCTTCACCATACATCAAGAGCCATCTGAAAAAACTGAAGGCAAATATGAGGGAGAAGATGATTGTGACTGCCATTAAGGGTATTGTGCCAGAGGAAAGTGTGACGGTTAGCCGCTATTTCCAAAGCCAATACAATGTGCCGGAAGAACAGGTAGCCTGCATAGGAGGTCCTAGCCATGCAGAGGAAGTTGCACTTGACCGTTTATGCTATCTGACAGTGGGTTGCCGTGATTTGGAGAATGCACAGGTGGTGGCAGGCTTGTTTGCCAATAAGTTTGTGAAAACAAGCGTTTCTCCTGATATTGAGGGAATTGAATACTCTTCCGTGCTAAAGAATGTGTATGCTATTGCTGCTGGTATTTGTCACGGATTGAAACAAGGTGACAATTTTCAGGCAGTGTTGGTGTCGAATGCTGTACAGGAAATGAAGCGATTCCTGAGGGCTGTTCAGCCTGAAGAACGCCATGTGAGTGACTCTGCGTATTTAGGTGATTTGCTAGTGACGATGTATTCGAACTTTTCACGTAACCGTGTGTTTGGCACGATGATAGGACAGGGTTACAGTGTGAAGACTGCGCAGTTGGAAATGGAAATGATAGCAGAAGGCTACTATGGAACGAACTGTATGAAGATATTGAATAAGCGGTATCATGTGAATATGCCGATTCTGGATGCTGTTTACAATATATTGTATGAGAAAATTTCGCCCAGCGTGGAAATCAAAGTCTTAAGCGACTCTTTGAGGTAGGACGGATGGATAAGGCTGTGGTAATGAAAACTAATTTAATGATTAATAATAACATAAAGCTTGTACTATGAAGATAAATATCAGTAAGGCTGCTCCATTTGTGGCAGCAGGTGCAATTGAGGCTTATGAGCCTCAGGTAAAAAAAGCTCAGGAAGCACTTGAGCAGGGAACATGTCCTGGTAATGACTTTCTTGGATGGATGCACCTTCCAAGTTCTATCACTCCTGAATTTATTGCAGAAATCAATGAAACAGCGCAGGTGCTCAAGGAGAACTGTGAAGCTGTAGTGGTTGCTGGCATTGGAGGTTCATATCTGGGTGCTCGCATGGTGATTGACGCCTTGTCTAACAGTTTTGGATGGTTGCAGCCTTCAGATTGCCCACGCATTCTTTTTGCAGGAAACAATATTGGCGAGGATTACCTTTCAGAGCTGATTGGCTATCTGAAGGGTGTGAAGTTTGGTGTCATCAACATTTCCAAGTCAGGAACTACGACTGAAACTGCCATCACATTCCGCCTGTTAAAGAGAATGTGTGAAGAACAGCGTGGCAAGGAAGAGGCAAAGAAGGTAATTGTTGCTATTACAGATGCCAAGAAGGGTGCAGCTCGCACTACGGCAGACAAAGAAGGCTACAAGTCTTTCGTCATTCCTGATAATGTGGGAGGACGTTTCTCTGTGCTCACACCTGTAGGCTTGCTGCCTATTGCTGTGGCAGGATTCGATATTGCAGCTCTTGTGAAAGGCGCTCAGGATATGGAGGCGCGGTGTGGTCTTGATGTGCCATTTGCTGAAAATCCCGCTGCTGTATATGCTGCAACTCGTAATGCTATCTATCAGAGTGGCAAGAAGATTGAGATTATGGCAAATTACCAGCCTAAGCTCCATAACCTTGGCGAATGGTGGAAACAGCTCTATGGAGAGAGTGAAGGCAAGGACGGGAAGGGTATCTTCCCTGCTTCTGTTGACCTCACAACAGACTTGCATTCTATGGGACAGTGGATTCAGGATGGCGAACGCACTATCTTTGAGACTGTGATTTCTGTAGAGAAGCCTAACACATCGCTGGCTGTGCCATCTGATGAAGAGAACCTTGACGGTCTGAATTTCTTGGCTGGCAAGCGCATCGACGAAGTGAATAAAATGGCAGAATTAGGAACACAACTGGCTCACGTAGATGGTGGGGTGCCTAATATTAAGATTTCGGTTGAGAAGCTTGACGAATATAACATTGGTCAGTTGATCTACTTCTTCGAGAAGGGCTGTGGCATTTCTGGCCTGATTCTTGGCGTTAATCCTTTCGACCAGCCTGGTGTGGAAGCTTATAAGAAGAATATGTTTGCATTGCTGAACAAGCCTGGTTATGAGGCAGAGAGTGCTGCTATTCAGGAAAAACTTAAATAATTTTGATACATTATTTATATATAGGGGAATGAAATATGATATTGTTGCTCCCGGTGTGAAATACATCGGTGTGGACGATTTAGATATAGACCTATTTGAAGGACAGTATGATGTGCCAGAAGGTATATCTTATAATTCTTATCTGATAGAGGATGAGAAGATTGCCATCATGGATACTGTTGATGTCCGTAAGAAAGATGAATGGGAAAAGGTGCTGGAAAAGGCTCTGAATGGAAAGGCACCAGATTATCTTGTTGTTCAGCATTTTGAACCAGACCACTCTGGTAGCGTGAAGTTCATCATGGAGAAATATCCTAATGTGATAGCTGTATGTTCTCCGAAGGCGAAGCCGATGTTTGAACGTTTCTTTGATGTGGATTACGGCGCTCGAATTCAGGTGGTGAAGGAAGGAGAAACTTTATCTCTGGGCGAACATACTTTGCAGTTTGTGATGGCTCCTATGGTTCATTGGCCAGAGGTGATGGTTTCCTATGAGCATAAGACAAAGATTCTTTTTGCGGCTGATGGCTTTGGCAAGTTTGGCGCTTTATGCAAGGAAGAAGAGAACGAGGAAGGATGGGCATGTGAGGCTCGTCGATACTATTTCAATATCGTAGGAAAGTACGGCGCTATGGTTCAGCAACTTCTGAAGAAGGCTGCTACGCTTGATATTCAGACAATCTGTCCGCTTCATGGTCCAATTCTTACAGAAAATTTGGGCTACTACATAGGTCTTTACGACACATGGAGCAAGTATGAGCCAGAAGAAGAGGGCATTTTCGTCGCCTACTGTTCTTTTTACGGCAATACAGCAAAGGCAGCTCTTGCTTTGGCTGATATCATTCGCGAGAAGAGTGATGTGAAAGTTTCTACATCTGATATTGCTCGCGAAGACCTTCACGAGGCTGTCGAAGATGCATTCCGATATGACCGACTGGTGCTTTGTGCTCCATCATATGATGGTGGCGTGATGCCTGTGATGGATGACTACATCAATCATTTGCGCATGAAGACATATCAGAATCGCAAGGTGGCATTTGTGGAAAACGGAACATGGGCTCCTTCGGCGGGCAAGAAGATGCGCGAAGCAATGGAAGCGATGAAAAACATCACTATTGTTGAGCCTATTGTAACAGTCGAGTCGGCTGTCAAGGACAAGACAATAGAAGATTTAAAAGTATTGGCGGATGCGCTGATAGGATAAGAGAATAAAGGGCTGTGTTTTCGCAGCTCTTTATTTTTTTAAATACAAGTGGACTATTTCTGTTCCATCCATATCTCATCTCGTAACGAACTTCCTGCGTACTCACCATAGTATATATATAGGGTGGTGGAGGGAGCCTGTTTGGCCTTGTAAATTTCCATGTGTTGCAAGATTTTGAAAGAAAATATAAAAAACAAGAACTTGTATCATGATTTGGGATAACGTGAACCTAACTTTGCGTCATCATTCATATGTTTAACCCTTAAAATGTAAGAAAATGAAAGCAAAAAAACTTTATTTTATGGATTGTTATTTGGCGGGCAGAAAATTTCACGATGCAGACGAGGTCTGGAATGAACTTAAAGTAGGTACAATCTTGTATCTGGAACACGATAGGGAAAATCGCCATGATCCTAATGCCGTGGCTGTTCTGTATAAGAAAGTGGATGAAGAACCCTACTTGATTGGCTATGTCCCCAAGGCTTGTAATGAGGTGATTGCCCGCTTTCTCGAAATGGGCTGGACAGACATTTTCGAGTGCCGTATCAGCAAAATTGACGAGGAAGCACATCCTGAACATCAGGTACATTTGACAGTTAAGATTAAGAAAAATTCTAAAAATGAAGGGATTTGAATAATTACTGTATATCTGTGATATGCCAAGGTAGCGTGTTTTTAGTTCTCCGCCTGTTTCTGCAAGTGAAAGCTTCAAAGATGCGATTCGCCCAACAATCAGTTATGGCAGAATGCGGATACAATAGGTGCTATTGTGGGTTCTTTTGCTGAAGCTTATTATCCTATTTCGACAAGGATGAAAGAAAAGGCATTTGGGTGGTTTGGCGGAGGAAATGACAATGGAGTAAAGGGTTTTATGGATGTTTTCCATTGATTGAGCGTAAAAAATAAAAAAAAGTCGTCAAGAGAAAAAATATTTGATATGAAATTTGTACGATTTAAATAAAAAGCGTACCTTTGCATCCGCAAATTGCATGGGCGTGTGCTTGTGCATGTGCGTTTGTGTGGCTGGGCCATACTAAATCCATGTGAGGATGGTCCGGTAGCTCAGCTGGATAGAGCAACAGCCTTCTAAGCTGTGGGTCTTGGGTTCGAATCCCAACCGGATCACAATAAAAATAAAGAAACACCCCTAATTTTCAAAAACAAAAAGGGTCGAGCGTTCCAATTTCGCACAACGAGCATTGCGGGCTCGTAGGAGTCGCGACAACCTGTACTTCTCCAAGTAAAATTAGATTTGAAAATTAAAAAAGAATAACGAAAAATGTCAAAAATTTGTCAGATTACAGGTAAAAAGGCAATGGTTGGTAACAACGTGTCACACTCATTGCGCAGAACAAAGAGACTTTTCAATGTCAACTTGTTCACTAAGAAATTCTACTATGTAGAGGAAAATTGCTGGATTGTGCTCAAGGTGAGCGCAGCAGGTTTGCGTATCATTAATCGCATTGGTCTTGATGCTGCTCTTAAGCAGGCTGTGGCAAAGGGATATTGTGCGTGGAAAGACATCCAGGTTATTGGCTAATTTTATAAAGTAAGGAGAATAAGAAAATGGCAAAGAAAGCTAAAGGCAATCGCGTACAGGTAGTCCTCGAGTGCACAGAAATGAAGGATAGCGGTCTTCCAGGAACATCAAGATACATCACTACAAAGAACCGCAAGAACACTCCAGACCGTTTGGAGCTGAAGAAGTATAACCCAATCCTTAAGAGAATGACAATTCATAAGGAGATTAAATAATAAAGTACTATGGCAAAGAAAACAGTCGCAACCCTCCATACCAAGGACGGACGTTCTTTCACTAAGGTTATTAAGATGTTTAAGTCTCCAAAAACTGGTGCTTACGCATTCGAGGAGAAGATGGTTCCAGCTGAAACAGCGAAGGATTTCTTCAAGAACTAATCCCAGTCTCTTGATATAGGATATTTAAGATATGCTTATTAGGTGTTTTGACTGCCTAATGGCATGGAATTTAAGACCTTCCCGTACTTTTGGGGAGGTTTTTTTGTTTTATTCGTTGAAACTCTGTAACTTTGTATCTTAATTGCATCGCAAATCTCTGGGGGGATTGAGAAATGAAATATTGTAGGAGTGAATGCTGTGTCGCAGGCAAGGTGTCACTAGATTTTGTCAACAATATTTTTCTATAACCCTTCATATACAAAAAAGGAAAAGGATATGGGATTTTTTGATATGTTCTCCAAAAAGAAAAAGGAGACGTTGGACAATGGATTAGCTAAGACCAAAGAAAGTGTGTTTGGTAAGATAGCTCGTGCTGTGGCTGGTAAATCGAAGGTGGATGATGATGTACTTGACAATTTGGAGGAAGTGCTGATTACCAGTGATGTTGGAGTAGATACGACTTTGGAAATAATTCGTCGTATAGAGGAGCGTGTGGCACGCGATAAGTACGTGGGGACAGATGAATTGAATAAGATTTTGCGTGAAGAGATTGCAAGTTTGTTGACAGAGAACAATACGGAAGATACAGAAGGATTCCAGATTCCAGATGGTGCCCATAAGCCTTATGTCATTTTGGTGGTGGGTGTGAATGGGGTTGGAAAGACAACCACAATTGGTAAGTTGGCTTATCAGTTTAAGGAGGCTGGCTTGAAAGTTTATTTGGGTGCTGCCGACACGTTCCGTGCTGCTGCTGTTGAGCAGATAAGTATTTGGGGCGAAAGGGTTGGTGTGCCTGTGGTGAAGCAGCAGATGGGAAGCGACCCGGCAGCTGTTGCTTTCGATTCTGTTAGTTCCGCAAAAGCTAATGGGGCTGACGTTGTAATTATCGATACGGCAGGCCGTCTGCATAACAAAGTGAGTTTGATGAATGAACTGACAAAAATAAAGAATGCCGTAAAGAAAGCTGCTGGTTATGAGGCTGATGATGTAATGCTTGTATTGGATGGCTCTACTGGACAGAATGCTTTTGAGCAGGCAAAGCAGTTCACTAAGGCAACAGAAGTAACTTCGATGTCTATTACCAAGTTGGACGGGACTGCTAAAGGCGGTGTGGTAATAGGTATTAGCGACCAATTTAAGATTCCTGTTCGATACATTGGATTGGGGGAAGGCATGGAGGACTTGCAGGCGTTTAATAGGAAAGCCTTTGTGGAAAGTTTGTTTGGTGAATAAGAAAGTAGATGAGAAAGAACACGATAGATATAATCACGTTGGGATGCTCGAAGAATCTGGTGGATTCGGAGCGGCTAATTCGTCAGCTGGAGTTGAATGGCTACCACGTAACTCATGACAGCGACAATCCGCAAGGTGAAATCGTAGTGGTGAACACGTGCGGATTCATTGCTGATGCTCAGGAAGAGAGTGTGAACATGATTCTTGAACTGTGTCAGGCAAAAGAGGAGGGACGTGTGAAAAAGGTCTATGTGATGGGCTGTCTTTCTCAACGCTTTATGAAGGAACTAGGCCATGAAATTCCACAAGTTGACAAATTTTACGGCAAGTTCGATTGGACGGATTTGCTTGGTGACCTTGGAAAAGTGTATCAGCATGAACGTCAATATGAACGTAGTTTGACAACCCCCAAACACTATGCTTATCTGAAAATTTCAGAAGGATGTGACCGTCATTGTGCTTATTGCGCTATTCCGCTTATAACAGGACGCCATCAGAGCCGTTCGATAGAGGATATTGTGGCTGAAGTTGAGCATTTGGTCCGTGAAGGTGTGAAGGAGTTTCAGCTGATTGCACAGGAATTGACTTATTATGGTTTGGACCTTTATGGCGAACAAAAAATAGCAGAGTTGGTTGAGAGAATCAGCGAAGTGAAAGGCGTGAAGTGGATTCGTCTGCACTATGCTTATCCGATGAATTTCCCTTGGGAATTGTTGAAGGTGATTCGTGAAAAGAAGAATGTGTGCAAGTATCTTGATATTGCTTTGCAGCATATCAGTACAAAGGTGCTTGCCAATATGCAGCGCCATGTGAATAAGGAGGAAACTTACGAATTAATTGAACGCATCAGGAAAGAAGTGCCAGGCATTGCGTTGCGTACCACTTTGATGGTCGGCTTTCCTGGAGAAGGAGAGGCTGAATTTGATGAACTGAAAGAGTTTGTGCGTTGGGCTAAGTTTGACAGAATGGGGGCTTTTGCCTATTCAGAGGAAGAGGGGACACCTGCGCAGAAAAAGTATGAGGATGAAGTGAGTGATGAGATAAAGCAACAGAGACTTAGTGAGTTGATGGAACTTCAGCAGGGCATATCCGCAGAGGTTCAAGCACAAAAAGTTGGTAAAATTCTGAAAGTCATTATTGACAGAAAAGAAGGAGAATATTATGTGGGTCGAACGGAGTATGATTCACCAGAAGTTGACCCTGAGGTGCTTATCCCTGTAAGCAATGGAGCATTAAGAAGGGGATGTTTCTATGATGTGGAGATTGTTGATTCTGACGATTTTGATTTGTATGGAAGGATTCATATATAATGTGTGATGAGACGCTTGATTGGCTTTATGCTGTAATTTATACATGAAACTGTAGAAAATGACTAATAAAGATTTTATAGAAAAGCTTTCTCGAAAGACTGGTCTTGAGAAAGATGAAGTGAAGGATCTTTCTGCTTCGTTAATTCAAGTGTTGCTTGATGAGATAGCAGATGGCAATAGCGTTACCATTCATGGGCTTGGTGTGTTTGAGCCACGCGAAAAAGCGAGTCGCAAGATGTTCAATCCTACTTCAAAAACATATATTATTGTACCTCCTAAGACAACGCTCAGTTATAAGATGAGTGCCGCTTTGAAGGATAAATTGAATATGGAATAAGCTATGAATGAGAAACTTTCATTTCAAAATATAATAGATACGCTGGCTCAGAAGTCGGGAGTGTCAAAGAAGGTAGCAGATGGTTTTTGTAAGTCATTTTTCGATACGGTAGTTGATGCGTTTGCTCAAGGAGAAGATGTTGTGAAGGTGAAAGGGCTGGGTACATTCAAACTTGTGGCAGTAGATAGTCGCGAGAGTGTGAATGTGTCAAATGGCGAACGTATTGTTATTTCTGGTTATAAAAAGATTGCGTTTACTCCTGAAGATTCTGTTGTGGATTTCCTGAATAGGGGTGTGGGTGCTGAACCTGCGCCTTCTTTGGAGAAGACTGCGCCTCTTGTAGTAGAATCCAAATCAGGTTTGATATTGGCGGAAGAAGATGTAGCAGAAGAGAAAGATGTTGTGGCTGATTTGGTTCAGGTGCCAGAACCTGAAAGGGTAGAAATGCCTCAAGACTCTTTTGGCGGCATAGATATGCTTATTTCAACTCCTGAAAGTGTGGAGGAAATCCGTCAGCAGTATGAAGAGGCAAAAGCGAAGATGGATGCCGCTGTTGAAGAGGCGCGTAAAGCGAATGCGGAGAAACTACGTTTAGGGAAATTGTTGGAAAGAATGGAGCAGAATATGGAGCCGGAAAATGTTGAGGTTCCTGTTGCTGCCATTGAGGTGCTTGGTGAAAACGAGAAGGATGTTCCTGATGCAGAAGTGAAAGCGGACGATACGGGAGAAGAAAGACGGCAAGAAGCGTTTAATCGTGTGATAAATGCGCCAAAGACGGACGATGAAAGTGAGAAGAAGGATACGCCAGTCCAAAATAAGAAATCCAATGGCGCAAAATGGTTCTGGATTATTGCTTTTATCCTTATGCTTTTATCCGCTATTGTATATTTCTTGCATAAGACTTATCTTTCAATTGATTCTGTGAAGGAGGTAGAGCCGGTGGCGAAAGTTGAATCGAAAACGAAGGTGGCAAGAAAGGTGGTTCCGGCAAAGAAAAAAACTGTTGTTAAGGATTCACTCCGTGTGGATACAGATACGCTTAAAGTCGTTGTACCAGCTGAGGTAAAGGTGGATTCTGCGAAGAAAGCAGAACTGCCAGTTCTGACGGAACGTCCAGCAACCCATACGATGAAGCGTGGTGAGTCACTTACACGCATTTCTGTACGATACTATGGCACAAAGGATTCTGTTCGCGCCATCATTCGTGCCAATAATTTTTCCGATCCTGACAATGTTCATGTTGGGGCAGAGGTAAAGTTGCCTTAGTTGGCAATTTGCCACTACTTATACATCTTCTTAAGCAATGATTTAAGCAGAATACAAGAAGCAAGCAGATGAATGGCTGCTGAAGACATATGGGAATATCATAAGGGTAAAAAAGGTACTAGAGAAATCTCCAGAGAGTTGGAAGCCGTATTTAGATACAACTTAACTCCAGTGGAAGCAGTTCAGGCAGTTTTGATGAATCTGTAACTCTTTCAGATGGTAGCCACTTGAGAAAGGCTGTAGGTGGAAATTTCCCATGATATTTTTTATGAATATGGGGTTATGACTTAGAATGCATAGCCCCATATTTTTCCTTTAAGATGCGTTTCCCTCTAAACCTCTTAATAGATGCGCCTTGTATCGTCTTTTCGTTTTTCCTTGTATCGTAATTTGGATGTGGAACGGAGCGTTTTTGGGGCTTTTTGTATACCAATCGGTACCTTTTTACTGTTTGAACTTTTAATAACTCTTAAAAAAAATGTGGTATAAGTTTTCTTAACATTCTTTAAGATGAGAAGTGGGATAAAATTTGTAATTTTGTACTCAAAATAAGTCAAAAGGACGGTTTGGGCTATTTGATAGTGCACATTTTGAAAACCATGAATGTAATTATGCCCAAATCTTTAAAATGTTTTAATTTAATATGGCAGAATCTATTGATATTCGCGAGCTGAACGAGCGAATAGAACGTCATAGCGCGTTCGTCACAAACATCATGACTGGTATGGATCAGGCAATTATCGGTCAGAAACATCTGGTTGAGTCACTTCTATTAGGACTCCTTTCTGATGGCCACGTGCTTCTGGAAGGTGTGCCTGGCTTGGCAAAGACTAAGGCTATTAAGACATTGGCATCGTTGATAGATGCGCAGTTCAGCCGTATTCAATTCACTCCCGACTTGCTTCCTGCCGATGTCATTGGTACGATGATATACAGTCAGAAAGATGGAGAGTTCAAGTCTAAAAAGGGCCCAATTTTTGCTAACTTTATCTTGGCCGATGAGATTAATCGTGCACCTGCAAAAGTGCAGTCAGCTTTGCTTGAAGCGATGCAGGAACGCCAGGTGACCATCTCTACTAATACCTACGAACTTCCCAAGCCTTTCCTTGTGCTGGCAACTCAGAACCCTATTGAACAGGAAGGTACTTATCCGCTTCCAGAAGCGCAGGTAGACCGCTTTATGCTGAAAGTAGTTATTGACTATCCAAAGCTGGAAGAAGAAAAGAGAATTATTCGCCAGAACATTAGTGGTGAAAAGCAGGACATCCGCCCCGTTATGAGTACAGCAGAAATTGAGGCTGCACGTAAGGTTGTGCGCGAGGTCTATCTGGATGAGAAGATTGAGCAGTACATTGCAGACATCGTTTTTGCAACACGCTATCCAGAAAAGTACAACCTTAAGGAGTTGAAAGGATTGATAGGTTTTGGCGGTTCTCCACGTGCCAGCATTAATTTGGCGCTTGCGGCTCGTTCTTATGCCTTCATCAAGCATCGTGGGTATGTGATTCCCGAAGATGTTCGTGCTGTAGCGCAGGATGTGCTTCGTCATCGTATAGGTCTCACATACGAGGCTGAAGCAAGCAATGTGACTAGCGAAGAAATTATTAGCAAGATTCTGAATAAAGTTGAAGTGCCTTAATGGAAACCGAAGAACTTTTACAGAAAGTCAGAAAAATCGAGATAAAGACAAAGGGTCTCTCGAACAATATCTTTGCAGGCGAATATCATTCCGCTTTCAAAGGTAGAGGTATGGCATTCAGTGAAGTGCGTGAATATCAATATGGTGATGATGTTCGTGACATTGACTGGAATGTTACAGCTCGTTTGGGTAAGCCTTATGTGAAGGTGTTTGAAGAGGAGCGTGAGCTGACTGTGATGTTGCTTGTGGATGTTTCTGGTTCGCTGGATTTTGGAACCCAGAAGCAAACGAAGCGCCAGTTGCTGACGGAGATTGCAGCAACATTAGCTTTCTCTGCTATTCAGAATAACGACAAGATAGGTGTGATATTCTTCTCTGACAAAATAGAAAAGTTTATCCCTCCGAAAAAAGGTCGTAAGCACATCTTATTTATTATCAGAGAATTGCTCGGTTTTCAACCAGAAAGTAACAGGACGGATGTTGGCCTGGCTGTGGAATTTATGACCAATGCCATCAAGAAGCGCTGTACTGTTTTCTTGCTGAGTGACTTTTTTGATTCTAAGGACTATACGAGCCAGTTGACGGTAGCCAATCGACGTCATGATGTTGTGGCATTGCAGATTTATGATCGCCGTATGCTGCAACTCCCAGATGTAGGTATTATAAAGATGTTGGATGCAGAAACAGGAGAGGAAACGTTCATTGATACATCTTCCAGTGTTCTCAGACGTGCTCATCACGAATGGTGGGTGAATCATCAGGCATGGTTGAAAAACGCTTTTACAAAATCAAATATTGATAACATCTCTGTTCGGACAGACGAAGATTATGTTCGTTCATTGATGAATTTGTTTAGGAGAAGAAGTTAGAAAGATGGTTCTGATAAATAGAATAAAGTATCTTATCATATTGTTAATCTGTTGTTTGGCAAGTGTTTGTAAAACAGAAGCTCAAGTGACAGTTGACGCGAAATTGGATTCAGCAAGAATCTTCATTGGTCAGCGAATGGGGATAACGCTGGAGGTAAGTGCAAATGCTGATGCTGATGTACAATTGCCAGAGTGGGACTCTTTGCAGCAGATTGTGCCAGGAGTAGAATTTGTGAAAGCAGAAGATGCAGATACAAGCTATCTGAATGATGGAAAGCGCGTGATGCTGTCACGTCGTTATTACTTTACATCTTTTGATTCAGCTCTTTACCTCCTACCTGAGATGAATGTCAAGGTGGCGGGTGAAGATTACAAGTCCAAGAAACTGGCACTAAAAGTGTTGACATTTGATATAGATACACTTCATGCAGACAGTATTTTTTCTATCAAGGCGGAGCTGGCGCCACCTTTCGACTGGGCAGAATGGCGTTATGTCATTGGTTTTGGGCTGATGGCGCTAATTATTGCAGGTTTGTTGGCATATGTAATATATAGGCTAAAAACTAATAAGCCAATCATCCGCCGTATCCGCACTAAGCAGCGTGTGGCACCTCACAAGGTCGCAATGCAGAAAATAGAGCAGATAAAGGAAGATAAAATTTGGCAAAGCGAAGATTCGAAGGAATATTATACGCAGCTGACTGATACGTTGCGACAGTACATAAAGGAGCGCTATGGATTTAATGCGTTGGAAATGACTTCGTTTGAGATTATTCAGAAACTTCAGGAAGTGAATGACGAAGAGGCTATTGCTGAATTGCGTGAACTTTTCCAAACAGCCGATTTAGTCAAGTTTGCCAAGTATAGTACTCTTGTCAACGAGAATGACCGAAATCTTGTCAGCGCTATTGAATACATCAATCAAACAAAACTTGAAGAACCTGAGCAGCAGCCACAGCCTGAGGAAATCGTGGTAGAGGAGAAGCGTTCAAAGATTGCTAAAATGGTGCTTGTCGGAAGTATTGTTGTGGCAGGAATCGTGCTGATAGGAGTGCTGGCATATATTTGCTACAGAATCTATATGTTGACAATGTAAAGGAAGTGAAATAAAGAATATTTGGCCTATATCTTTGTAAATATGGAATTTAAGAATCCTTACTTTTTCCTTTTGCTATTGGTGCTGATACCATACATTGTGTGGTATGTGCTCAAGTTTAAGAAGAGCTTGCCATCGCTGAAGGTGCCCGATACAACAAAATACACTAATACTCCCAAAAGTTTCCGTTTATACTTAATGCATTTGCCGTTTTTGTTGAGGTGTGTGCTAATATTTCTGGTTGTGTGCATTTTGGCTCGTCCCCAGAGTAAGCACTCATGGAGCAATACAGATGTGGAAGGTATAGATATCATGTTGGCTGTCGATGTGTCCACCTCTATGTTGGCACAAGATTTTAAGCCCAATCGAGTGGAGGCCCTGAAGGAGATAGCAAAGAAGTTTATAGACAAGCGTCCTAATGATAATATTGGTCTGAGTATGTTTGCAGGCGAGGCTTACACGCAATGTCCGTTGACTGCCGACCATGCTGTACTCATGAATCTTTATAATAGTGTTGATTGCAATATGGCTGCTCGTGGCATTATTGATGATGGTACAGCTATTGGCGATGGCATTATGAATGCGATTCTTCGCTTGAAGGATAGTGAAGCTAAGTCTAAGGTAATCATTCTGTTGACAGATGGTGTGAACAATAGTGGTAATATTTCTCCACTGACAGCGGCGGAGATTGCCAAAAAGTATGGCATACGCATATATACGATAGGTATCGGACGTAATGGTATGGCGCCATATCCGCTGCCAACAGGTGGAACAGCGATGCTGCCTGTTGAGATTGATGAAGAAACAATGACGAAGATTTCTACAGAAACTGGTGGACAATATTTTCGTGCTCAAGAAAATTCAGAGCTTGATGCTGTCTATCAGGATATTGATAAACTGGAACGTACGAAGTTCAGCGTCAAGCAGTTCAGCCGTCGAAATGAACTCTTTGAACCCTTTGCGCTTGCGGCTCTGATTGTGTTCTTGTTGGAGATTATTTTGAGAACCATTGTATTGAAGAGAATGCCTTAAAAGTAAAGATTATGTTTAGATTTGCATCCCCTATATTTTTATATTTGCTGATTCTCATACCTGTGTTGACTGCCATTTATGTACTGATACAGTATGGGATGAAACAAAAAATGAAGAAATTTGGCGATACAGAATTGTTACGCTATCTGATGCCAGACGTTTCTCCTGTACGTCGTCATGTGAAGTTTGCTTTGATGATGCTGGCTCTTGGATTGATTTCGCTAGTGCTGGCTCGTCCTCAATATGGCACACGTAATGAGGAAGTAAAACGTTCTGGTATAGAAATTGCTATTGCTGTCGATGTTTCAAACTCAATGCTTTGTCAAGATGTGAGTCCAAGTCGATTGGAGAAGTCAAAGATGATAGTGAGTAAGCTTGTTGAAATGTTTGACGAAGATAAAGTGGGACTTGTCGCTTTTGCAGGCAGTGCCATCACGTTGTTGCCGATGACGAGTGATTATGTGTCTGCAAAAATGTTCCTTGACCAGTTGAATCCCGAAACGATATCCATACAAGGAACAAATGTGGCAGAAGCGATAACACGTGCGACTGCTGGATTTTCCAAGAAGAATAATGTTGGTCGCGCACTCATTCTCATTACCGATGCAGAAGATAATGAGGCGGGAGCCATAGAGGCAGCCAAACAGGCAAAAGAGGCGGGCATTCAAATCTTTGTTCTTTCAGTTGGAACGGCACAAGGTGGACCTATCCAGATGTATGATGGAACTTTCAAGAAGGACCTTTCTGGTAATGTTGTGACAACAAAATTGAATGAGCAGATTGGAAAAGACATTGCACAGGCTGGTGGCGGAATGTATATACATGTTGATCAGACAAATATGGCGCAAGCAATATTGGAGCAGGAAATAGGAAAGATGCAGAAAGAAGACATTTCAGCTTCCATGTATTCTGCTTATGATGAGCAATTCGTGGCTGTAGCATTGCTATTGTTTTTTGTACTTGTTGCAGAATTGTGCATTATGGAGAGAAAGAACCATTTGTTCAAAAAAATCAAATTGTTTAGTTAAATGAGAAGATTCTTCTTTAGCATATTATTATTCATAGCAGTGTTCCCTGCTGTCGCTCAGAGTGCTCGCGATTTCATTCGTATGGGCAATAAAGCCTATCGCCAAGAACGGTATGATGAGGCAGAGACGTTCTATCTGAAGTCAATAGAGAAGAACCCTTCATTTGAAGCATACTATAATTTAGGCAATGCTTATGTGATGCAAATGAAGGATTCTACGGCATACGAAAACTATAAGAAAGCTGATTCTTTAGGAACAAGTGATCCATTGCGCAAAGCCCGCAATTTCCACAATATGGGTAATATATGGTATGCCCAAGGACTGGCAGCGTCACGCCAGGAAGGAGCTAATGCGGCAGGCGCATTTCAAAATTCTGTCAATTATTTCAAGAGTTCTCTTCGATGCAATCCCGATGACCATGAAACACGTTATAATCTTGCTATGGCTCAATATCAGTTGAAAAAGAATCAAGACAAAAATGGCGGTGGAGAAAGTGAAGACAAGAATCAGGAACAGCAAGAAAAACAAGAGCAGCAACAACAGAAACAAGAAGAACAGCAGAAGCAAAAACAACAGCAACCTCAGCAGCCAGAGCAGAAAAAAGATGAAATGAGTGATCAGGCAGCAGAGCGACTTCTCAATTCAGCACAGCAAGATGAAAAGGATGTTCAACGGAAACTGAATGAAACTCAAAATAATCGGCGAAAGAGCCTTGAAAAAGATTGGTAACAAAAAGAGATGAATTGTTGATTTAAAAGCAGTTTTCAGATGAAAAGAATACTATATATATTTATATTGATGTTGTTTTCCATCAATGTTTTAGCCGATGGAAATATAACATTTGAAGCATCAGCACCTTCGACAGTGGAGTCGGGTGGTAAATTTAGGGTACAGTTTAAGGTTAACACGCATGATGCACGTAATTTCTCTTCGCCTAAGTTTGAGGGCTTTGATGTAATTTATGGGCCGAGTACGGCTTCTCAGAGCAGTTTTCAGATGATAAATGGACGTAGTTCACAAAGCAGCAGCCTTGTCTATACGTTTGTGCTTTTAGCTACAGAACCAGGTACTTATACTATTGGAAGTGCAAGTGTACAAGTGGATGGCGAGACCGTAAAATCAAAGCCTGTACAAGTGAAAGTATTGCCTTCTTCAGGTGGTAACGCTTCTGTTGGCTCTAGTGCAGGTGGACGTACTTCGGAAGCTCTTTCATCTTCTTCAAGCGTGTCTTCAGACCAGCAAATTTCTTCTAAAGATTTGTTTATGACAGCAACAGCGTCTCGTACTAATGTGTACGAGCAGGAGGCTATATTGCTGACTTATAAGATTTACACTCTGTTGGACCTCACACAGTTAGATGGAAAACTGCCAACGCTTGATGGATTTCAAATACAAGAAATTCCACTCCCGCGCACAAAGGAGTTTGACCTTGAACATTATAATGGACGCAATTATCGTACCGTTGTGTGGAGCCAGTATTTGCTTTTCCCTCAAAAGGCTGGTAAATTGACTATACCTTCTATTACTTATGAAGGTGTTGTAGTTACTCGCAATCGCAACTTAGACCCCATTGAGGCGTTCTTTAATGGTCAAAGTGGTTATGTGGAAGTAAAACGTAAAATTACAACTCCAGTTCTCACTATCAATGTGTCTCCACTTGAGAAGAAGCCAGAAGGTTTCTCTGGAGCTGTAGGAAAATTCTCTGTGTCATCAAGTATCAGTACAACCGAAGTTGATGTGAATGATGCTGTCACGCTGAAAATCAATGTAAGGGGTAGTGGTAATATGAAACTTATCGCAACTCCGAAGGTTGATTTCCCTAAAGATTTTGAGACATACGACGCTAAGGTGAATGACCAATTCCAACTTGCCCGTACAGGTTTGGAAGGAACGAAAGAGTTTGAATATCTTGTTGTGCCTCGCCATGCAGGAACTTATGAGATTCCATCGGTTAAATTCGCTTATTTTGATACCGAATCTCGTTCATTCAAGACGCTTCAGACAGAATCTTATACGTTGAAAGTCAATAAGTCTAAGGAAGGAACCGGACAGACGGTTTCC
>CAJGCU010000044.1 GCA_904501945.1 uncultured Bacteroidaceae bacterium | reverse complement strand
GGCCGCATCCCTCAAACATGCCAAACGTTGTTTCTGGATCAAAGCCATATCGTGTCAGGTTTGAAGGGAATTCCACTCGCTTCAGGTCTGTACAATACCTAAAAGCATAAGGGTCAATAAAAAGTGGTGAACTGTTGCCCTCCTCGAAAGTGACAGATTCCAGTGAGTAGCAATATGCGAATGCTTCTTCACCGATTGCTGTCACGCTGGATGGGATGGTGATGGAAGCAAGGGATGAACAACCTCTAAAGGCCAATTCACCTATGCTTGTCACGCTAGATGGAATGGTGATAGAAGCAAGGGATGAACAACCACCAAAGGCACCTTCTCCTATGCTTGTCACGCCAGATGGAATGGTGATGGAAGTCAGGGATGAACAACCTCCAAAGGCACGAAAACCAATACTCTTAACAGTATACAAAATCCCATCTTGAATAAATTTTTCAGGGATGTTTACCTCGCCAGAGTAATAGTAATCCCCGAATTCTCCGAAATAGGTTACTTCTACGTCTTTGTGTATGTCATCAGTCTCAGAGATGATGTTGTAACACAAACCTTCGTAGTAGATGTCATGGGCAAAAGCTGTGCTGTTCACCCATAGCGCCAATAAGAAAAGTAACAATGTTTTCTTTTTCATAATCATAAGGTTAAAGTAAATATTTGATTTGATTTAGTTAATTGGTAATTTGCGATTTCAATCTATCAGAAAAATCTCGCAGGGGAGACTTTTCTCCATTTAGTTTATATTCATACTGGTTAGACTTAAGTTACACATTCATGAAAGAATCATCTGCATGACGTTCTTCCCGCCGTTTCTTTCGTATTTTTTTGCAAAATTAGACAAATGATAACAAATACGAATTGTCCATTTTGCCCTTGTTTGTTTCTCGTTTTGTCATCACATTATTTATACCTATCTTTGTGTGGAAATTCAATTTAGCTCTATCATAGAGCAGCAAGAATAAGAAGCCGGCTAAGAAACCACGCAACTAAAGCGGTCAGGACTACAAGCGACGCTAAACATAGTCAAAACTTAAAAACAAAACTTAAAACCTCAAAAAAACAAGAGTTCCTAATGGACAAAATGGATAAACATATCGACACGCTGAAAGAGGAGGTGGAAAGGCATATAGGAAAAAAGCCTAACGTACACGGAGACTTCACGAGGCTTTCGGAAGTGCTATACCACAAGCATAAAGAGCTTATCAGCCCCACAACCTTGAAACGCCTGTGGGGATACTTTAAGCATGAATCGCCCGCCCCTCAAACGCGTACACTCAACACGCTGTCGGCATTTGTCGGATATAAAGACTACCAAGATTTTTGCGACTATCAGGATGCTCAAAACAGCTATTCGAGCGAATTTGTGAAGCATGGCAGCCAACAGTGCTACCTGATGAAAGATGGCGAGAAGATAAAAATCAGCTGGTATCCTCAACGCACACTGATACTGCGACACGAGGGAGACGGCGACCTTTTTACCGTTGTATCGTCCCAAAACAGCAAATTGGAACCAGGGATGAAGCTCCACTGCGAGACATTCACAATGAATGAAATGCTGCTGCTCAGAAACGTGAAGGGCGGAACGCTCACCGAGTCGTGTGACTACATCTGCGGGAAAATTGGCGGCATCGAATTTGAGATGCTGAAACAAAACGCAACGGAATGAATTCTTCAGATTTGATAGAGATAAAGGATAACCGTCCAGCAGCCAGCATCAGCAACGGCAAATCGGTCAAGACGGTTGTGGTTGTGGGCGGAAAGAAATATTTCAAGAAGCAACTGACTGAAAGGTGCAAAGACAACTTGTGCCACAGAATGGCAATGTACAAGGAGTTTGATGTGGGACGCCAAATCAGCTGTCCCTACATTGTAAAATACATTGGCATCAACGAAGATGAGCATGGCATGTATGTGCTGCAGGAGCACATCAACGGAAAAAGCGTCGCCGAGAAGATTGAAACAGAACCAAGCTACTTCTGCAATCATCGCAACACGACAAGAATGCTCAAGCAGCTACTGGAAGCGCTCAAGGTGCTGCACAACGCAAACATTGCCTATCTGGACTTGAAGCCAGAGAATATCATGCTGCAGCAAATCAACAACAATGTGAAACTGACGGATCTGGGCGGATGCTTTGCAGACAGCAACAACTACACGGCAGAATACACCCGCAGATATGCGGCACCTGAACTCATTGAGAAGCGACTGGATGATGTGGATGCCAGAACCGACATCTACGGAGTGGGAAAACTGCTGGAATACATTGAAAAGAAAACTGGGAAGAAGCTGCCTAAGCATCTGGAACGTATCATGAGGCGATGCCTTCAAGAAGACAAGACCCTACGATACGGAACTGTGAACGAGGTGATTAAAGCTCTGGAAATGGGGGGGGTAATTTTACGGACTTCCATCTTCTGCATGGCAATGCTCTGCGCCCTGATATTCGGATGGAAGCAGTTTGAAGGTTCGGAGAACCACAAGCGACTGATGACATACCTGAGGACGGACGCAACTGTGGATGGGATACACTACATGGTGACATCGGAAGACAGTGCCACCTGCATGGTCATCGGAGCCCAAATGATACAGGATGCGAACTGGGGCTACATCAACCTCTATATCAGAGACGAAATAGAAATCGGAGGAAAAGCATACAGAATAACCGAGATTGAAGACTCGGCATTCAAGTCCAGCAAGATTGCAAGCGTTTCCTTTCCTAACAGCCTGACAAGAATTGGCAACGAAGCATTCATGGACTGTCCTCTGCTTGGGACAATATCTCTTCCTGCCAGCCTGAAAAGCACGGAGCATGCCTGTTTCAAGAGAACGGGAGTCAGAAACATTCTCTTTCCTGAAGGTATAAAAACGATTGGCCACGCATCGTTTGCTGAAAGCAGAGACTTAACTTCGGTAGTCATACCCGAAGGGGTGGAAACACTGGAACTTGATGCATTTGCCTGCTGTGACAATTTGGTAAAAGTCGAAATGCCATCAACCTTGAAAACAATCTGCAGAGGAGTATTCTGGGAGTGCAGAAAGCTGAAAGAAATCTGCATTCCAGCAGGAGTCACCGGAATCGGAGAATACGCGTTTTTCCATTGTGACAGCCTGACGGACGTGTATAACTACTCGCCAGAACCGCAGGCTTTAGCTGCCATATTCAACCGCAGAAATATCAACGTGCACGTACCAGAAGCATCTGCTGAAAAATATCGCAATGCCCACCACTGGGGAGACATGAATATTATAGGGGACTTGTAGTACGGTTTATTGATGCCTCAAACGAGTCAAGAAGGATTTATCGTAAAACCGCAGGAATACGTTTAGCACACACCGCCTGCATAATATATCAAAGACCATGTTTGAAATATTATGCAGGCGGTGTGTACAATATGATGCACACGGTAAGCACGTAGAGGTTTTATGGATGAAAAGAATCAGTATAAGAGGAATAACTCTCAACATTTTGAGAGACATTTACAAAAAAGCTATTGAGAAAACACATTTTCTCAATGCATCATGTTCATTGAATCAACAAAAAAAATACATGATAATACGCACGGCATTATCATGTATTTTTGTTTAGCCTGAATGGCTGAAAAGAGTTTATTTCTTGGCTGGTTTAGCTGAAGACTTTTTGACACAAGCTTTCTTTGCAGGCTTTTCTGGAGCAGGAGCTGCTTCAGCCTTTGGTTCAGCCTTCTTGCAGGTCTTCTTTGCGGGCTTTTTCTCTGCGACTTCTGTCGGATTGAGTTTTTCCAGCTTCTTGCGCAAACGTTCGATTTCCTTGTCTTTCGCTTCAATCTCGTCGCCCTGATTCTTGATGAGCGTGATGAGACCATCAATTTCTTCGTTGTCGGCACCACCATAGAGGTTGTTGACACGAGCGATGAAGTCACCAAGAATGTTCATATAGTTAGTGAATGCATCGTATGGACCGTCATAGATGCCGCGATACTGCATGCCTGGCTTGGTGGTCATGAAGCGGAAGTTGTTGGATGCCTGAAGAGAATCCCAGTCCATCTGGATGCGACGGTCGCCTGACACACGCACGCGGTCGGCGATGCTGTAGAGTTTGTTGAATGCCTCACGCTGCATGGCATTGCCGAGCCAGCATGAAGTGTCACGCTCTTCGTCAACCCATGAGATGCTGTAAGGCACTTCGATTGAACCTACGCTATTTTCTTCACAGAGTTCAGATGGAAGGGCAAAGCCGATGCCACGCTCTTTGGCGAGGGCTGGTATAGCCTTGAGAAACTCCAAAATACCGCCCTGAAGCGGATGGAAGATGCCGAATGTTACCAATTCACCAAAGATATTGATAACGTTCTCTCCTTCTGGGGTTGATGCAATCCAGTCAAGCCACTGGTCGGCCATGAGCGGATTGGAGGTGAAACGTTCTGTGATGTCTTCGGAAAGACTGATATCGCGAAGCAAAAGCTTGAGGCGTGGATCACTAGCGCAATTATATATATAATGTGGAGATTTCCAACCAAGAATCTGTTTCGCTCCTTCTGTTATCATTCCCTTGAATCCCATGGCTGCCACTTGTGCGCCAATTTCATCGTTGTAGATGAGTGAAGAGTTGCGGAACACGGTTGGACGCTTGCCGAATTTTTCCTGAATGGTATCGCTCATGCGCTTAACTTCTGCCGCGAAGCTTTCTTCGTTGGCCAAAGAAGCGAGTCCGTGGCTGTATGGCTCGCAGAGGAATTCCACTTGCCCTGTTGCATTGATTTCTTGCAAAAGGTCAACGACCTGAGGTGCGTGGAACTCTAACTGCTCCAGACCGCAACCTGAAAGCGAAAATGCCACCTTAAATTCAGGGTTTTCCTTGCACATCTGAATCAGCGCCTGCAAAGCTGGCACATAACTACGTTCGGCAATATCGTTGATTGAACGCTCATTCTCATAGTCGTCGTAGTAGTAGTGGTCACGACCTATGTCGAAGAAACGATATCTCTTGAGATGAATTATCTGATGAATCTCGAAATAAAGACAAATCTTTTTCATATTTTTTTTGCGGTTTTAAGGTTTTGCGGTTTTAAGGTTTTGCGGTTGGTCTTCAGGAGAAGGCCGTACAACCGTATAACCGTACAACCGTATAACCGATTAATGTTTAATGTATAAATCCTCCGTTATAGATGCACTCATCGTACAGTTTGCGAATGCGGTGCCCTACTTTTACCCAAGTGATTTCTGCCACTTCCTTCAAGCCTTCATCACGCAAGTAGGTGTGAAGTCCTTCATTGGTACAGAGGGAGTAGATGGCATCTGCCATGGCATTGATGTCCCAATAGTCAACTTTGATTACTTTATCAAGAATTTCACCACAACCTGATTGCTTGGAGATGATGGAAGGAGTACCGCACTGCATGGCTTCAAGCGGAGCAATACCAAACGGCTCCGACACTGACGGCATGACAAAAACGTCGCTGGCCTTATAGCACTCATACACCTGTTTGCCTCGCTGGAAACCAGGGAAGTGACAACGGTCGGCTATGCCTTTTGCTGCTGCAAGGTCAACCATCTCCCAATATTTGTCGCCAGAACCTGCAAAACAGAATCGGATATTCTTTGAACGCTGACAAACAAGGTCGGCTGCTTCGATGAAATACTCTGGACCTTTCTGCATCGTGATTCGTCCGAGGAAAGTTACAACCTTCTCTTTGCCATGGTCAACACGAGGAATGTCAAGATATTCTTGTGGAAGAGGATAAACGGCATTGTGCATAGCAAAGCACTTACGAGGATCCTGATGATATTCACGTATGACAGTCTGACGAGTCAACTCTGACACGCACATGATACAATCAGCGTGATCCATACCATTCTTCTCGATTGAATAAACGGTAGGATTCACTTTTCCGCGAGAACGGTCGAAGTCTGTAGCATGAACATGAATGCACAATGGCTTTCCGCTAACCATCTTGGCATGAACACCAGCTGGATAAGTGAGCCAGTCGTGAGCATGAATGATATCAAACTGTTCTGAACGTGCCACCACGCCTGCTATGATTGAGAAATTGTTGATTTCGTCATGCAGATTACTAGGATAGCCGCCTGCAAACTCCATGCAACCCATGTCGTTGACATTCATATAAGAAAAGTCTGCATAGATATGGTTTCTGAAGTTGTAATAATCTTCAGGAGTCATATAGTTTGGCATACGACTTTTCACATAGTCGTAATCGTGGTCGCGATACACGATTGGCACTTGATTCATACCTATGATACGAAGGAAGTTTTCTTCTTCGCCACATGGCTTAGGAAGGCAAAAGGTGATCTCTGCATCAGGCTGCCCTTCAATCATTCCTTTAGTAATTCCATAGGAAGCGACAGCCAATCCACCATAGATTTTAGGAGGGAATTCCCAACCAAACA
Organism: uncultured Bacteroidaceae bacterium; assembly: GCA_904501945.1. Taxonomy (GTDB): domain Bacteria; phylum Bacteroidota; class Bacteroidia; order Bacteroidales; family Bacteroidaceae; genus Minthosoma. The sequence goes on along the minus strand of CAJGCU010000044.1, from coordinate 12,438 downwards.
TTAAAACTTTCATATTCCTGATGTCCTCCTTTTTTAATAGTTATAAAATTTAGACAAAACTTTATTGACACGCAGTACGGCTGCAACATTCATGGCGAAAGATAATGCACCGCGTCCACTGAATGGAGGATTACCATCGAACAACTCTGGCAAAGTTCCAATGCAATGATAGTTCATTTCTTCTTCCAGACCCACGAAACAACGATCTACCCAAGAGAGACTGCTCTTCTTGTAAACCTTGAGACTGGTTTCAAGATAAAATCCAGAGAGCCAAGGCCATACCGTTCCTTGATGGTATGCCGCATCGCGCTGTGCCTGTCCGCCCTGATAAATAGGGTTATAACCGCCTGATTTTGGAGAAAGAGAACGCATGCCCTTTGGAGTGAGCAATTCTTTGGTACAGATATCTAAAATCTTTTTCCGTTCTGGAGTAGACAATGGACTGTATTCCAAAGAAGATGCTATCAACATATTAGGACGAACAGACCAAGAGATATATCCATCATCTACATAATCAAGCAGATAGCCATGCTCATTCAAGAAGACCTCCTTGAATGACTGTCCTGTTACCTCTGCTTGTTTGGTATATTTTCCTGCTTCTGCAGTGCGCCCTGTTGCCATCAACATATCCGCATTAAACATCAAAGCGTTATACCATAATGCATTGATTTCTACCACATAGCCAGAACGTGGAACGACTGGGAATCCGTTAATCTCGGAGTTCATCCACGTCATTGCACATTTGCGTCCATTGATATAAAGCAATCCATTCTCATGGACTTTCAAATTCTTATGTTTGTCTTGCAGAATGAAATCTACAATTTTGTCAACAAGTTTTCCATACTTCTTGATGGCTGCATCTGCACCAATCAAACGAGAATATTGCTGGATACACCACACAGCCCACAGGAACACATCTGGCTTGTCTATTTCGTACATCATGATGTCAGACTTCTTGCCTTCCATGAAATCAGAAATAGCTTTTTCCGCTGTCTTCATGGCTTTCTCGTAATATTCTGTCTCATCAATAGCCAATGTTAGGCCAGGAAGCGACACAAACATATCACGAGCACGACACTTGAACCAAGGATAGCCTGCAATAATGTAGTTCTCGCCATCCTTTTCATAATGGAACTGATGTGCCGCATTTACCAAGCAAGACTGGAAATTCGTGCGAGGCACATGGACATCATATTCATAATCAAATATTTTCTTCAGCTGATTAGATTTGAGTTCGCTCACGCCTGCTGCAAACACGACGCTCTCGCCTTTCTTGATATTGAACTCGAAATATCCAGGAACATACAAATCTTCCTTGTATTCATATCCAAGCTCTTGCTCTTTCTGATATTCAATGCCGTGATACCAGTTAGGTTCAAACACAAACTCATTCTTCTTGTTCAACTGCATCATGAGTTCAGGGTAGCCCGGATACATACGCGTCTTGATACCATTATCAATTGCCGCATATTCTCGGCTTGCACCAGCATTTTCATGGGTACACACTTCTACGCTTCGGAACGCCAAGAAGGGGCGAAGACGCAACGTGGTCACAGAATGAGCATCCAGCAAGGTGTAACGAATCAGAATTCGGTTTTCAAAGTGCTGAAAAACTTTTTCTTTTTTCAAGATCACTCCACCAACACGGTATATAGTAGTCGGTAGTTTTTCCCATTCACATGAGCGTATGTACTTGTGTCCATTAGGACTGTACACATTGCCAGAATACTTGTGGAGTCCAAGATTGAACTGAGCACCATGCTGAATGACGGTTTCATCAAGCGAAGAAAGAAGAACATGGTTCTCTCCATCCAGTTCTGGAACAGGAACAACCAACAAACCGTGATATTTACGCGTATTGCAATCTACAATAGAAGAGCATGAATACGCACCTGACTTATTGGTCCGCAGAATTTCTTTAGGCAAAGACTCCTGCAGGTTAGCCATCAGAGTTTTATCAAAACGTAAATAACTCATAGTTGTATTTTAAGGTATTGTTGTTTTTCTTTTATATAGGTTTTAATTTCCAAAATTAAGCTTTTTTTTTCGTACGAACAACCTTTCGCCCGTTTTTTTTGAAAAAAAATAAGTACACGAACCAAAAAGACAAAAAAACATGTTGAAAAGCAGAAAAACTGAGAAAAAGGTTTGTTTAATTTACAACTTGTGTGTAACTTTGCAATACAAAATATGTCGAGGTAATGAAGAAAAAAGACTCTTTTATCTGGGCAGACATAACGAATAGTATTCAAGATCTCATGCTGTTGCTCACAGTGCAACAACAAGACGAATTGAAAAACTGCATATCAGTCCAGCAATTTAAGAAAAATGAGGCAATCTACCAAGAAGGAGAAGTGCCTCAGATGTTGCATTGCCTCATCAGCGGAAAAGTGAAAATCTACAAGGATGGAATTAGCGGAAGAACACAAATTGTCCGTGTCATCAAGCCCGTTGAATATTTCGGTTACCGTGCTTATTTTGCCAACCAGAACTATGTCACTTCCGCTGCTGCATTCGAAGCCAGCACGATTTGTTTCATTCCTATTGACCTCATTGAAAAATGGATGACAGAAAACTGTCATTTAGCACTGTTTTTTGTCAAACAACTTGCTGTCGAAGTCGGGGTTTCAGACCAGCGCACAGTCAATCTCACACAGAAGCACATACGAGGCAGATTGGCCGAATCACTTATCTTCCTTCGTGACAATTACGGTTTAGAAGAAGACGGCTCAACGCTATCCATATACCTCTCACGAGAGGATTTGGCCAATATGTCCAACATGACCACTTCGAATGCCATCCGCACCCTTTCTGCATTTGCTCAAGAAAAGATTATCGCCATTGAAGGAAAGAAGATAAAGATTATTGACAACGATAGTCTGGAAAGAATCAATAAGATTGGATAATCGGCACAATAAAATCCAGTGCATCTTTTTCTATTTCAACACGTAATGGGATTGCATTCTTCACAGGAAGTTCCAAACCATCAAGAGAAACTAAGGCCTTATCCACATCGTTAACAATAACTTGCTTTGCTCGATAAGGGTGCACATTCTTATAATTAAGAAAGCGCCCTTTTCCCAATAGCCAAAAGCCTTCAAACAATTGCCACCATTCAGGACGCGTAATGAGTGAAACATCAAGCAAACCATTGTAAGGCACCGAGTTAGGCGTCTGTCCGTATCCATGACAATTTCCTATACACACAGACATATACTTACCTTCTATTTCTTCCGTTTCAATCTTCAATGATAAATTGTATTGCATTCGCTCAAATATCTGACTAACAAGAGCTGGAATAACAGAAAGTTTATGAGAACCTATTATTTGTGCGGCATCATTTGTTGTTTTGATGAGCCTTGCACCAAGACCTATATTTAAACAATTCAGGAAATAACGCCGCTGTGGAATATTATCGTCATAATAAGTACAGCAGCCCACATCGACCTTGCGAATATTACGAGCTATGATTCCATCTATCACTTGCTTATAATCATCCACAGACACGCCCCAAAAACGTGAGAAGTCATTGGCTATTCCATTGGGAATGATTGCAAATGCAAAATTCTCAGGCAAAGAATCTCTGTATTGCATCATAGCATTGACGGCACTATTGAGGGATCCATCACCTCCAACAATCACAATTGTTTCATACCCGTTCACACACATCATTTTCGTCAATCTTTCAACAGAGCCTGATGCTTCCGACTGAACAAAATCATACTTCACCCCCTTCAATTCCATATAATTACGTATCTGAACCCATCGTTTTTGCGACAAATCCAATCCAAAGTGGGGACTATATATAACGCCTATGCGATTTGTATCTGCCATAATTCTTTTACTTGTTGTATACGCTCTTCAATTGGCATTTCAATGCTGAGCCAATGAATTTTAACACCTCGTCTTTCTTCCATACCTCGAAACCATGTCATTTGCCGCTTAGCAAACTGGTGAATTGCTATCTCTAACAAAGAAACCATTTCATCATACTGCAATTGCCCAAGCAAATAAAGTGTCACGAACTTATATTCGAGTCCGTATCTAATTAATTGATTGGTCGATACGCCATTATCTATAAGTCCTCGAATTTCTTCCACCATACCTTCATCTAATCGTGATCTCAAACGCTTGCTTATCTTTTCTCTCCGCAATTCACGACTGATATCTAATCCAACAATCAATGAGTTGAATTCAGGGAACACTCTCCCATCAAACTCATAAGCCTTAATAACGCTTTCAATGTACATGCCAGTACCACCACAAAGAATGGGCGTATTTCCTCTTTCAACAATGTCGTTGTAAGCATCCAAAAATCCATGTTGCCATTCATATACATTGTATCGTGTTCCCGCATCAGCAATATCAATCAAGTGATATGGGATATCCTGCCCATTTACCCGATAATCAGCTAAATCTTTGCCCGTACCAATATCCATTCCGCGATATACTTGACGGCTATCTGCACTAATAATTTCTCCCCCCATATCATATGCCAAATGCGCGGCAAAAGTAGTCTTACCGCATGCTGTAGGCCCCAATATGGTTAGCAGATTATTCATGGCTACTTCATTTACAGGTTTTACTTCACTCTAACAAATCAAAAAAATGATAAATTCTTTCTAGATGCCTATATCGACAATTCATCAAGAACTCTAATAAGACTCTTATTGATAGCCTTATCAGAACGAATTGCGTCTGTAAAAGGCACATAAACAACATCATCGTTACGGATGCCAATCATCACATTACGTTGGCCGTCAAGAATAGCATCTATCACGCCTGCTCCTAGGCGGCTTGCCAGAATCCGATCACGTGCAGATGGAGACCCACCTCGCTGCAAATGGCCTAGAATGGAAACACGCACATCATATTGTGGATACTCTTTTTTCACGCGATCCGCATAAAACATAGCCCCGCACTTCGGACTCTCACTGACAATCACGATACTGGAGTTTTTGCTCTTACGAATACCGCGACCAATGAAATGTTCTAACTGGTCCGCATCTGTACTGTCTTCTGGTATGATTGCGGCCTCTGCGCCACTGGCAATCGCACTGTTCTGTGCCAAGAATCCCGCATCGCGCCCCATCACTTCAACAAAAAAAATACGTTCGTGCGAATTAGCAGTATCCCTGATTTTGTCCACACATTCAACAATCGTATTAAGCGTGGTATCATAGCCAATTGTCAAATCTGTACCATAAAGGTCGTTATCTATAGTTCCTGGCAAACCGATACAGGGAACATCGAATTCTTGAGCAAAAATGCGAGCACCAGTCAAAGAACCATTACCACCAATCACCACCAACGCGTCAATCCCTTCTTTCTGCATATTCTCAAATGCTTTTCGGCGACCTTCTGGAGTCATAAAACTCTGGCTTCTCGCACTTTTGAGAATAGTTCCTCCTCGTGCTATGATATTGCTCACACTCTCTGTTGTAAACTCTTTGATTTCTCCATTCACAAGTCCATCGTATCCACGATATATCCCCTTCACAGCAAAGCCTTTACAGATAGCCGAGCGAGTTACTGCACGAATAGCCGCATTCATACCTGGCGAATCACCTCCAGATGTAAGAATTCCTATACAATTTATCTTATTCATCATCACCTTCTTAAATTCAATGAGTAAACCAAAATACTGCAAGACCGGCTGCCCATGCCGCTAAAGCACGCCACAAATAATTACGGAAATACCACTTTAATCGAATCTTCTCAACCTCAAGAATAGCCTGTCCTGCCAATGTGCCCACAAAAAGCAAGCAACCGCCACTAGCACAACAAAAAGACAAAAGTTGCCAATAGATACCATTTTGCACAAATTCAGAAGTAGATCCAACCGCCGTGTCCAATGGGAACAGATTCATGCCCGCCATCATCAAAGGAACATTGTCCATTACAGACGACAAGATTCCAACTGCTATACCATATACATACACATTATCAATGTTATCTTCCAGCCAGCAACCTACAAAATCAAGAGCTCCACATTCTGCCAAAGCTCCCACACCTAAGGAAACACCCAGAAAATAAAGAATGAGACGCATACCTATAAACTCTGCACTACGGAAGTGATGACGCTGCACAAGCAGAACATTGCCATTTCTTTCAAGATTAAAAAGCCCTTCAACCGCCCATACTAATGCCAACACCGTCAAGGAGCCAAGAAATGGAGGAAGTTTTGTCATATAATGGAAAGATGGAATGAACCACAACCCCGCAATACCCAGAATCAACAGCGCAATCTTCTGCCATGATGCCCATGGAGAATCATCGCCCTTGTAACGAGAGATAGATGAAAACAATTCTACGCGACCATGCAACTTTGCACCAATCAGGACATTAAATACACACATGGTAGTAAACGCAGGCAAAAACAAGCCGGTTGCATAAGCCGATGGTGTGATAAGACCATGCACCCAAAGCATTACAGACGTCATGTCACCAATAGCAGTAAAACATCCTCCCATACATGCAGCCACCATGATTGCACAAACATATATTACACGCTGATAATGGTTACGGACAATCTGAGTAATGATACTCATCATCAGCACTACCGTCGTCAAGTTGTCCACATTAGCAGAAATCACGAAGGTCAGCAATGATATAATCCACAAGAAAATACGACTATTACGCATTCGTAGCCAATCGACCAGTGAATCAAACACACCATTGTTGTGAAGCACCTCCACAATCGTATTTGTGGCTATCAAAAACAAGATGACAGAACATGCCTCGCCTATGTACTTTGCTACGATATGATCTGCCACAAAATATTTCAGGCTGTCTCCTGTCAACCCCAATCCTGCTTGAAACTCTGCAAATTCCCCTCCATGCATCAAGTGAATAAATTCTCCACCCTTAAACATATAGAGAACCCATGCGATAACACCACACACCATGGCAACTGCGGCACGATTGATGTGATGTATCTGTTCTGTTGTCATCAAGAAAAAACCGACCAACATAACAGCCACAATAATCAATGTCATCAACAACATACGCTTCTTTTTTTATTAATTTAAAATCCATTATATGCATTGAAAAAACGCTGTACGGTTTTACGGTTGGTTGCACAAAACCGTATAACCTCAAACCGTAAAACCGCACAACCGATTCTCCCTTTGAGCGGTAGACGGGACTCGAACCCGCGACCCTCGGCTTGGGAAGCCAATGCTCTACCAACTGAGCCACTACCGCAAATTTTCGAGTGCAAAAATAGTAAATAATTATGATGTAACAACTTTTTTCTGAAGAAAATTGACACACAGCAAAGAATTAAAGAGAATGTGTTATAAAAACAGACAAGTTTTAAGAATATTAAAGACATTTCGATAACAAAAATAAAAAATCAATTTTAATTTTGTCGTTTGCCCTATTTACATTACCTTTGTAACATGATTCTGAAAAAACTGACGATACTAAACTATAGAAACATCGCAACAGCCGAACTTGATTTTTCCCCAAAAATCAATTGCTTTGTCGGCCACAATGGAGAAGGAAAGACCAATGTTCTTGATTCCATCTATTTTCTCTCGCTTACAAAAAGCATGGCAAGTTCTCTTGATTCGCAAAACGTTCGCCATGGTGAAGAAATGATGATGGTTCAAGGCATCTACGATCTCAACGGAGTGGAAGAAGAAATTTCCATCGGAATGAGACTTCATCAGAAGAAGCATGTCAAACGCAACAAGAAGGAATACAGAAAATTAACCGAACATATTGGTTTACTGCCGCTCATCATTGCCTCCCCAAACGATTCTTTCATCATCAGTGGAGGAAGCGAAGACAGAAGGCGTCTGATGGACATTGTCATTTCACAATATGATGCTGAATACATGGCAGCCCTATCCGCCTACAACAAGGCACTACAGCAACGCAATGCCATGCTCAAGGCTGAAGAAGAACCCAACATGGAAATCATTTCCGTTTTTGAAGAAATGATGGCAGAAACAGGCGAGTGCGTCTATAAAAAAAGAAAAGAATTCATTGAAGAATTTATCCCAGTCTTTCAGCTTTTTTACCAACAGATTTCTGGAGGGAACGAACAAGTCGGGCTGCAATACACCAGCCACTGCCAGCGAGGGGCATTGCTTCAGGTCATCCAGCAAGATAGGGCACGAGACCGCATCATGGGCTATTCTCTGCATGGCATACACAAAGACGATCTGGAAATGACACTCGATGGCTACCCCATCAAGCGCGAAGGCTCGCAAGGACAGAACAAGACCTACATCATCTCTCTGAAACTAGCCCAGTTCGATTTCCTGAAACGGACAGGCAGCAAGACCACTCCCCTGCTCCTGCTTGACGACATTTTCGACAAATTGGACGCACAGCGAGTCGAACAGATTGTCAATATCGTGTCTGGAGATTCATTTGGACAAATCTTCATCACTGATACCAACAGAGAAAACTTGGACAAAATTCTAGAACGCACTCAAGGCTGCTACAAGATTTTTCATGTAGAAGCAGGCAACATACACGACTGAAATGAGAAAAAAGAACACAGAACAAATCGGCGATGTAATACGCCAGTTCATGCGATTAAACGGCATCGAAACGCCTTATTATCAGCACCGTATCGTAGAGGCGTGGGGAGAAGTGATGGGTGCAGGGATCCAGCGTTATACCAGCAACATTTTCGTCAAGAATCAAACCTTGCACATACATATTACGTCACCTGCTATCAAACAAAATCTTCTGATGGAGCATCGCGCCTTAGCGCGCAGGCTTAATGAACACGTAGGTGCGCAAGTCATCGAAGACATACAATTCCACTAAATATTTTTTTCGCGAACAATAGTGAAAAAGTTTTTCAGATACTATAAAATCGATGTGCCCCACTCCGTTTAATCGATGTGGGGCACATCGATTTTATAGCGAATCATTGCTTAGCGGAATATGCTTCATATATGTCTTGAATAAGTATCCCTGCAAGCATGAAGCCAAAAATGGCCGTCGCATGAGCCACCGTGCCATTAGGGCGTTTTTGCGAATCATTCATAGGCAAAGGTAGAGTATCTTTGTTCTGAAGGAGTTCTTCGCTAAAAACGCACTTAAACTTTTTTGAAGGGAAATTCTTGCTGTGGCGAAATTTACGACGAAGAGCCGCAGCTAGTGGACAACCTTTCACTTTCCAGAATTCGGCAACTTGAATCTTTGTGGCATCCATCTTCAAAGCCGCTCCCATAGAAGAATAGAGGATTGCATCTGTCTTTGTCGCCTCAAGTATAAGATTTTCCTTATCTTTCAGAGAATCAATAGCATCGATGATGCAATCATAAGAAGAAAGATTGAACGATGCTGAAGTTTCTTCGCTATATATGCCTTGAATCGCATTGATTTGTACCAACGGATTGATATCAAGCAATCGGTCTTTGAGCACATCAACTTTAGCCCTGCCAATCGTCTTGGTCGTAGCCATCAACTGACGATTCACATTTGTAATACATACAACGTCTGAATCGACGATGGTTAAATGTTTAATGCCTGAACGAACAAGGCTTTCTGCACACCAGGAACCTACGCCGCCAACTCCAAAGATGATTACTTTCTTCGCTGCTATAGCTGTCATCACCTCTGCGCCAACCAACAAAGTTTCTCTGCTGAAAATATCCTCGTTCATCACTTGTGCAGTTCTTTCTGCATTTGTTTCCATTGTTCCTTAGCAAGTTCCTGCATATCAACCACTTCGTCCTTCTCATCCACAATCTCAAAGCCAAGCATGGTCTCAATGACATCTTCAAGCGTCACGATGCCACGGAAACAGCCGTATTCATCGATAATAATAGAAATATGCTCTTTCTTTTCAAGAAGTTTCTCCCAAATATCAGAGACATCTTCACCTTCAGAAAAAGAGAGGATAGGACGAGCCAAGTCGCCAAGTTTAACGTCGAATTTATCTTCAGCCAAGCGTTCTAGGACTTCCTGGCGCAATACATATCCAGTGATGTAGTCACTTTCTTCTCCTTTATATACAGGAATACGAGAGTGGTTCTTAAACTCTTCGTCATTGTAAAATTCACGAAGTGTCATTCCCTCTTCTGCCATAGAAACCACAACGCTTGGCGTCATAATCTCGTGAGCCGTGATGCTGTCAAGCTTGAGCAGATGCTGAATCATGCGGTTTTCCTTCTTTTCAAGCACACCTTCTTGAGTTCCCACCGTAACAAGCGCTGCCACCTCATCACGAGTAACCGACTCCTGAGTTGATTTAGAGCTCACGGTACGAGTCATCTTCTCCAAAAGAACAACCAATCCATAAGTAATAGCAATATAAACACGAATTGCCTTGCTGGCAGGAATAGCAAATCGGCGCCAGTAAGCAGTTGCTATGGTCTTAGGAAGTATTTCTGAGAAAACCAAAATCAAAAGCGTAAACAAAGCCGACACGATTCCGACAAACAAACTAGTTTCTTCTGAAGCAGAAAAATGTGTTGCCGCATAACCTGCCGCTTGCGAACCCACTAATGACGCACCAACAGTATTGGCAATCGTATTGATAATGAGAATAGCCGATATGGGACGGTCGATGTTGGTCTTATATTGCTTCAAGAGCTGCCAGCCTTTCACCCCCTGTGTTTCAAGGGTGGTGATGTATGACATCGGGGTAGAAAGTATTGTTGCTTCAAGAAAAGAACAGAATGCTGAAACGACTAACGCCAGCATCATATAAGTTAGCAAAAGCGATATCTGCGAATCCATGATGAGGCTATTTGTTTGTAGTCGTTAATAAAAAGTCGGCTGTATTTTTTTGAAAAATGCGGCTACAGCTTTCCGCCGGATAACTGTCTGATTCCATTTTAATTGAATTAGTTTAATCTTGGCCTTTCCGCTGTTAGCGAAAAAACCGCACCAACGAGCCCAATGAACCTTGCCTATCTGTTTTTAAGTACCAAAACTCGTAAAGTGCTGCAAAGTTACAGATATTTTTTCATTTTAAAAATTATTTAGACAAATTTATACGTTTTGCAAACTCCATCTGTCGTTTCGCGCACTCAAATGCAAGCTCTTCTTTTGCTACTTGAACCGACAAAGAGCCACACTCTACAACGTAATTACGATAAAAGGGGCAACGTAATTACGATAACAAGCGCAACATAAAAAAGTCAAAAGAACAGGAATCGAACGATTGGCATTTGTATCCAAGAGAAGAAAAGGAAGGCCCTACAGAAGCATTTGCCCCCTTGACGCATGTCAAAAATGAAATTTAATGAAATAAAAACGAGTTTTGTTCTTTTTATTAAAAAATATGTGTAACTTTGCATAAAGAACTCTCAGGAGTGGAAAGTCTGCATAGCAGCATTTACTCAAACTTATTCTTAATTACAGACTGCTGAAAAACAAGCATAGAAAATGGGAACAGAAAAAAATCTTCAATTTGGCATTCTTGTCATTGACCTCATATTACTGGTTGCTGTTGTTTTTGGATTTTACCATTTTATGGGCTGGGTAAGCCCTGAAACAATAGAGAGCATTAGCAGCCTGCCATGGCTCATCACAACCTATGCAATCTGCTTTATCGCCAGCTTCAGCATCTACCCTTCAATTATCCAAACTAGATTAGTAAAATGGGAATCTGTTGCATCACGCATCATCTCAACTTGCTCCATGATGCTTCTCTTCATCTCGCTGGTAACGCTCATCACACATTCCCAAGAAAGCGTCTCTCTCCTATTCTTGTTCCTTTCCATATTAGTCTACGGCCTTTTCTTGCTTGGTGAACGTTCCATTCTTCGAATTATTATCAAGAATCTTCGCGCGAACAACCACAACCAGAAGTCAGTCGTATTGATCGGAAATGAACCTACCATGTATGAACTTTACAAGATTTTGGACAACCCTGAATATGGCTACAACATCGCAGGTGTATTTTATGACGGAGAATGCAGCCAGAAGGGTTTCAAAGACTTGCGCCTAGGAAGCGTGGGAGACATCTATGGATGGCTCGCAACCCACGAAGGCATCAATGAAATCTACGGTTATTTCCCAAAAGAACAGCAAGAGACAATCAATATGATCAGCAAATTCTGCGACAACCACCTGATTCGTTTCTTCTATATTCCTGCCATAGATGTGTTCAAAGGCAGCATGACTGTTTCTTTCAAAGAAAACATTCCAATTATTGCGCGCCGCGAAGAGCCTTTAAGAAGCGCATGGAACCAATTCGCCAAAAGAATTTTTGACCTCATTTTCTCAGGCCTTGTCCTCTTATTGGTATTCCCATGGATTTACATCCTTGTGGCCATCTTCATCAAGATTCAGTCTCCTGGCCCTGTTTTCTTCAAGCAAGAAAGAACAGGATTGGACGGAAAAGTATTCAAGTGCTTCAAATTCCGTTCGATGAAAGTAAACAAAGATGCAGACAAGATACAAGCCACAAAAGACGACCCCCGCAAGTTCCCATTCGGAAATCTCATGCGCAAAACG
>CAJGCU010000043.1 GCA_904501945.1 uncultured Bacteroidaceae bacterium | reverse complement strand
TTTTCAGTGGTTTCGCAATCCCAAACTGCTTGCAGCAGGTAACAAGGAAAAAAGCAACGCTATGACCATTGGCTGGGGTGGTATCGGCACACTGTGGGGACGCACAGCCTTAACTGTCTATGTAGCAGAGAAACGCTACACCAAGCAGTTCATGGATAAGGCAGAATATTTCACTGTGATGGCTTTCGAAACTGAACACAGCGATATCCTCAACTATATGGGCAGCAAAAGCGGTCGTGATGGCGACAAAGCAAAAGCACTCGGGCTGCACACCGCCTACACAGCCAATGGCGCACCTTATTACACAGAGGCGACAATGGTGATTGAATGCAAAATGATGTATATGGCACCTTTCGACCCTAAAGGCTTCAAAGATGTTCCTCAGAAAACTTACAGTAATTTCTCTGCAGGCATCCACTCCATGTATATAGGCGAAGTTGTGAACGCTTGGAAAAAATGAAGAAGATTGAAAAACCAAACTGGGAAGTCCGCCACTACAACGAACTAAGCACGCATGAGCTTTACGAAATTCTAAAGCTCAGGTCTGAAGTATTTGTTGTTGAACAGAATTGCCCATACCAAGATTTAGATGGGCTTGACTGTGCATGCTACCATGTCCTTGGATGGCATGAAGAAAATCAGGAATTAGTAGCCTACGCACGCATTTTGCCTGAAGGAGTTGACCCCTATGAATTGGTTGGCGAAGGCGATGAGCACCATGGAGGCATCGGGCGCGTTGTTGTGGCTCCCCAATATCGCGGCATTGGACATGAACTCATGAACCATGCTATAGACGCATACCATGAAAAGGTGGGAATGGACATTCCATGCATCATCCACGCGCAAGCTCACCTGAAAAACTTCTATGAGTCACATGGTTTCAAGCAATCCAGCGACCTTTGTATTATTGATGGCATTGACCACATCGAGATGACATTACAAGAGTTTTGAGAAAGAGAAAACATACATCAAATCAAAAGAAATCATTAAAGAAAGGAGCCGTGTTGCGACACGACTCCTTTTCTATATTCCTATAATAAGAACCTTATCCGCAGTGGAAGTAACGGTTTACTAATTTAAGCATTTCTTCCTGATTTCCACCAATATCGCTTCGCAGAGTCCGGTCTCCGTATGCACGAAGTTTCTTGATGATTCCATCAATCATAGCAGGGCTGAATACGTTGTACTTTTCAAACACTTCACGCTGACTTTCGAGGCAGTCGGCAGAAGCCTCGCAACTGTCTGGCAGTTGTGCAAGGTCTTTCAGCTTATCCTCGTTTTCTTTCTGGTGGATGTTTACATTTACATAAGTCTTCTCAGCAATTTCAAGTGCATTGTCCAACTCAAATCCGTAGCGGCATGCCACAGCAAGTCCTGCTATAAGCTGATAGATGTCAGCAGATCCATCGGGTGAGCGCATTTCCACGGTCTGCTTCTGAGTTGTGTCATAGTTACTTTCGTTCTCCAATGGATTCGCAATCTTGCACATATCACTTTTTGCAGCCCATCCGAGCGGCACACGTACAAGCACGGAACGGTTTCTGTCGCCCCAGCAAATATTCGTAGGTGCTTCCTGATGTGGCACAAGACGGAAGTATGATGTTGGATTGGTATTACCAAAAGAAGTGATAGAAGGAGCCAGCTGCATCATACCTGCAATGGCCTTTCTCGCTGTAGCAGAAAGCACACCATTGTCAAGCATCTGATTCTGTCCATCCTTCACAATGCGCATATGGACGTGCAAGCCTGAACCTGCCTTTCCTGCTGTAATCTTTGGAGCAAACGTGATGTCATATCCCAGCTTATAGGCAAGATTGCGGATAATCCACTTTGCCACCATCAACTGGTCAGCAGCATCTTCTGCATTGACAGGCAAGAACTCGATTTCGTTCTGTTCATAAATCATACCGTTGATGGTAAAATTGCCCACCTCTGAATGTCCGTATTTAATCTGTCCTCCTGCCTGTGCGATGTAAGCCATGCATTGTGTACGGAACTCATTAAACTTTGCGTATGGCGCAGACTCATGATAACCCTTCTGGTCTGTTGCAGGGAACATGCCTGTGTCTGGAGCTATCACATAGTACTCCAATTCGCCCATAGCCTGAAACTCCATGCCTGTCACTTTGTTGAAAGCGCGGCAAGCCTTGCGAAGCGTGTTCTCAGGCGAGCTCTCCAGCGGTTCTCCGTCTTTGTTAAAGTAAGAACAGAGCATAGAGAGTGTTGGAATCTCAGCAAAAGGATCAAGGAAAGCCGTGCTGAATCGTGGCAACACATAGAGGTCGCTGCTTCCTGCTTCTATAAACGGGAAAAGACTTGAGCCGTCCACACGTTCGCCACAGGTAAGGATTGCATCCAGATATGCCGCATTGTTAATAACAAAATTCAACGTCTTCAGTCTTCCGTCTCCTGCTGGATACATGAAGTTGACCATTTTGACGTCATTCTCCTTGATGTAACGGACTATGTCCTCCTTCGTAAATTCCTTGCAGGGCTTGCCCAGAAAAGCCACCACCCTATTCGGATTCATTTCAATTTCTTTTTTCATATATTTTATTTTAGCAATGAATTCTATTGAGTGGCAAATATACAATAAAAAATCGACAGAAGAAATCTCACATCTTTTTTTCTAGCAAGAACGTAAAAAAAAGAGAAAAATGTGAGTATTTTGACAACACATTTCATTTTTTCATGAATATCAAAAACGGCATACCCCACATCAATTCATCGATGTACTCCACACCATTTTTTAGATGAACCCTGTATCGTAATTTGAATATATATTACATCGTAATTACGATAAACCCTGCATCGACAAGACTTCATTTCTTGCCTCGATTGATGATATAGATTCCTCCTGCAGACAAGAGAACCGCCAGCACATATTTTATATAAAAAGGTTCATGAAGGCATAAGCACGAGGTGACAGCCCCCACAACGGGAATGAGCGAATTGAAAATGGCTACTTTCCCGACGGGATTGCAGCTCAGCAACTTATTGTAAAGTGTAAAACCTATGGTAGAAATGGCTATAAGCAAGAAAAGTATGAGCATGCCTGTTACTGTTACTTGAGGAAGTGTACCTCCCATGAGCAAGCCAGGAATGACTAGCAGTACACCGCCTATAGCAAGGCTGTATCCTGTGCCGACAAACACATCTGTATATCTGCCCAATCCTCGAGTCATCAACCCTGCCAAAGCTGAACACAAAGCATTGAGGATAATCATGCCATCGCCCAGCAGCGTGAACTGCCCACTTTCCCCTCCACCAAAATTGAGCACTACCACGCCAGCAAAACCAACGGCACATCCAACGACCTTGCGCATGGACAGCCTGTCTGTCTTGAAAAAGGCACACGCCAGCAGCACCAGCATGAACACGCCCAGCGAATTGAAAACAGCGGCTCTGGCTCCTGCGCTATGCGACAAGCCAATGTAGAAACAAGCATAATGCAACGTGGTGTTCATCAGAGAAAAGGTCAGCACATACAGCCATCCTCCCTTTCCAGAAACGGTCAGACGCCGATGTGCACCTCTGGCAAAGGCAAGGACTATCAACCCTGACAGAGCAAACCTGATGCCAGCAAAAAGCATCTTACTTCCAGTCATGTCTGACGTAATGGAAAACGCCTCAAATCCCAACTTGATAAGCGGATAAGCCCATCCCCATGCCACAGCAGCAGTCAGAGCGAACACAACAACCCACACAGGATGCTGGAAAATGCTGACAGCATTATTTTTCTTCATACTCAACCTTTTTGGATACAAAGGTACGAATAAATGTTGACACTTTCGAAGTTTTGGCTTTTCAGAGGCTTCTCCAACACTAAAAAAAAATGAAATCGTCTTAAGAAAGCATAACCGATGATTTATGTATTGAAACTTTACTCTATATTTGTGGCGAAAAGATAGAAACGGCAAGCAGCTCTTTTGCCAATCGACAAAACGGAAACAATAAATGTTCCGTCTGTGACCTCAAACCAATATTATTAATTTTTAAAAAGGAGGAAAAGATTATGAGAAGTTTCACATCATTCGACCTGCAGTATGCACACCGTTTTTACGGTTTCCGTGGCGAAGCTCAGTACCTGCACGGACACACAGGACATCTGACCATCGAGGTAGAAGACTCTATCAACGAAGGAGTAAACATGGTATTCCCATGCAACGAAATTAAGAAAACGGCATGGGACGTGCTGAAAAACTTCGACCACGCGCTTATATTGCGCAAGGACGACCCGCTCCTGCCCGCAATTCTTGGAGTGTATGACAAACAAGGCATCAGAGAGGGGCATCCGCAAAACAAAATGAAGGGAGAAGCCTTCAAAACCGAGCTTGCCACAGCTTATCCTGACTGCCGCCTTGTTGTGACGAAAGAAACCATGACTGTCGAAGGTATGATAAAGATTGTTTATGAACTGCTGAAAGAGAAACTGAACATTGTGAAAATCACCTTCACCAGCGGAGATAACGCCGCATCAGCTTGCTTCAGCACCTGCAACGAGATAGATCGCTGTCCATGGTGTGGCATTGCACTGAATGACAAAGGTGTATGTCCAAAGTGTGGATACAAAAAGAAGTAGCCATTTCCAACACAATATCTTAATAGGCACATCATGCTGTTTCTGTTCAAAGACTCAGCATGATGTGCTGCATTGTGTATATACATCAACAAGCCACCCCTTACAACAAATTTAGCATTTTATGCATTGAGGATGATGTCTAATAAAGAAAAAATCGTAACTTTGCATCAATAACCCTAAACCCAAACTTTGACCTTAACCCTAATTCAAAAACCAGATAACTAAACAACCAAACAACTAATATATGACTAAGACATTGAAAGGCATACTCGTTGCCATGCTCACACTGGGAAGTTCTGCCGCTTTCGCACAGATAGCTACTCCCACACACAAGATTGAACAGACATTTACCATCCCCGCTCCCAACTACAAGCTCAGCCCCTACACGGGAATGGACCGCCAAGGATGGATTGACGCCGCAGAGCATCTGCTCGAAGGAGCATTCACTTACATCCGTGACATCGATGACCCGATGTACTTCCCCAAACAGTTCGACAAAACTTACCCCAACAACGACGGACAGATTCCTACAGCCAAGCTTGAAGGCTTCTGCCGTACCCTTTTCCTTGCTGCACCACTATTAAAGGAGAATCCAGACCTGACACTCAACGGCATCAAAGTGGCAGATTATTACCGCCACCAGCTCCTCTGCCTGATTAACCCCAAGAGTCCAAGCTATATTAGGCCTCTCGCCAAAAACGGCGGACCAGGCCAGAACCTCGTAGAGTTTGGCGCCCTTGCCATATCCTTGACAACAGCCAAGAATGTGCTTTGGGACCCCCTCACACAACAACAGAAAGACCAGCTTGCAGCCACCATGCTTAGCTACGGCAATGGTCCAACAATCAACTCCAACTGGATGTTCTTCAACGTCTTTGTCATCAGTTTCTTCAAAGAGCAAGGCTACGAGGTCAACGACTGGCGCATGGAAGACTGCCTCAAGAAGCTCCTTTCCCTCTATCGCGGCGAAGGTTGGTATAACGACTCGCCAGCATACGACTACTACAGCATGTGGGCTTTCCAAATGTATGGCCCAATCTGGGCACAAACCTACGGACATTTCTATCCTGAATATGCAGCCCAGTTCATGCAGAACCAAGCAGACCTCATCGACAACTACCCCTATATGTTCAATGCAGAAGGTAAGATGAACATGTGGGGCCGCAGCATCCCATATCGTTTTGGCGCAGTCGTACCTCTCGCCCTTCTCGGCTACCAGACCGACAAGGAGATCAACTACGGCTGGATGCGACGCATCGCATCCTCCACCCTGCTCCAGTTCCTCCAGCATCCAGGCCTGCTTGAAGATAACGTGCCCACCCTCGGATTCTACGGTCCATTCGAGCCAGCCGTACAAATCTACAGCTGTCGAGGCAGCGTTTACTGGTGCGGCAAGGCATTCCTTGCCCTGCTCCTTCCTGCCGACAACCCATTCTGGACGGCCAAGGAAAACAACGGTCCATGGGACAAGGAATTCAAGAAGAACCAAGTGTACAACAAGTTCCAGCCTGCCACCAACCTCATGATTACCGACTATCCTAATGTCGGTGGTTCAGAAATGCGCTCATGGTGCCACGAAACTGTAGCGGCCGACTGGCAGAAGTTTCGCAGTTCTGAAAACTACAACAAGCTTGCTTACCATACAGAATTCCCCTGGATGGCCGACGGCAAGAATGGAGAAGTGTCCATGAACTATGCTACAAAAAACGGAAAAGGTCAATGGGAAGTGCTCCGTCTCTATACCTTCAAGAGTTTCGAAGATGGTATCTACCGACGCGATGCAGAACTGGAAACCAATCGCGACATCAAATACAACCTCGCAGACATTCCACTGCCAAACGGCGTACTGCGCATAGACAAGGTCAAAGTACCTGCAGCCACATCTATCCGCCTCGGTCACTACACTTTGCCTGAAATTGACGGAAAACCCGTTAGTCAGAGCCAGTCTGAGAAAGTACCTGCAGCCACCATCATCAGCAATGGGCAATACAGCCTTGCCATGGTCAACCTCACCAGCTGGGACAAGACCAGCGTGCTCCATCCAGAAGGCATCCACCCCGTGAGCAACACTTGCGGACTTATCATGAACGAAAAACACATCAACTCAGAAGAAGTCATGGTAACCCTCATGCTCTGGAAGAAAGGCAACAAGCCTTTCAGCAAGAAAGAACTCACGCCGGTCAAATCAGTCAAGATAGCAGATGACAGGCAAAGCGTCACTATCACCATGGCCGACAAGAGCACCAAGACTGTTAGATTCTGAGAAACAAGGCTCGGCTATTCTTTAGCCCTTCGCCTCAAAACACAAGCATCATCACTCACATTTATAAACACACATGAAAGATTTTCTCTTTTACGCACCTACTGAAGTGCAGTTCGGCAAGCAATCAGAAGAACTCGTTGCCGACTTAGTGAAGAAATACGGTGGAAGCAAGGTGCTGCTCCACTATGGTGGACAGAGCGCCAAGCGTTCAGGCCTGCTCGACAAAATATGCCGTCTGCTAAACGAAGGAGGCATAGAATACATTGAATTGGGAGGCGTCGTGCCCAACCCACGTCTTTCAAAAGTGAAAGAAGGTATCGCATTGTGCCGCCAGCAAGGCATTGACTTTATCCTTGCTGTAGGCGGAGGAAGCGTCATCGACTCTTCTAAAGCCATTGCATATGGCGTTCCTTACGAAGGCGACGTGTGGGACTTCTACATCGGCAAGGCTGAAGCAACAACCTGCCTCCCCGTAGCCACTGTGCTCACCATTCCAGCAGCAGGCAGCGAGATGAGCGAAGCAAGTGTTATTACCAATGAGGACGGCGACATCAAGTTAGGCTACTCCAACAACATCTGCCGACCAAAATTCGCCATCATGAATCCAGAGCGTACCTTTACCCTGCCTCCTTACCAGACTGCAGCAGGCGTAACAGACATCATGCTGCACACTCAGGAGCGTTACTTCAACACAGAGTGCGACATGACTATTGCAGACAACATTGCTGAAGCCCTTCTGCGCACCATGAAAGAGTGTGTCTTTACGGTGCTTGAAAATCCAGAGGACTATCGCGGTCGTGCACAAATCATGTGGGCAGGAAGTCTTGCACACAACGACGTGACAGGCAACCGTCTCACAGGCGACTGGGCAACCCATTCAATAGAACATGAACTTAGCGCCATGTTTGACGTGACCCATGGTGCTGGGCTCGCTGTGGTGTGGCCAAGCTGGGCTCGCTATGTCTATAAAGAGAACATGAGCCGCTTTGTCCGCTTCGCTGTCAACGTCATGGGCGTAGAAAATGACTTTACTGACCCAGAAGGAACAGCTCTCAAAGGCATTGAAGCCATGAAGCGATTCTATCGCGCCATTGGCATGCCTACCACCATCCGTGAACTTATCGGACGCGACATTACCGACGAGGAAATCAAGGAAATGGCTAGCAAGTGCACACGTGGCGGAGCCATCACACAAGGACGTTTCAAAAAACTCACAACTGCAGACATCGAAGCCATCTACCAATTGGCAAGATAAAAAGACAAGACCCTCCCCTTCTTTTCTGTTGAGGGGAGGGGTCTTGCGTTATCATTTATTTTCGCCCCATCCAACTTATTCCTTTTAATATTTATAAAGATGAAAAAAACATTCCTTATTCTCACCACAGTTATAGCCCTCGCTTCTTGCGGCAACCAACCTGCAACCGATAGCGCCACACAGAATACAGACAGCATTGCACAACACACAGAAGCTATTACAGCAGCCGATACCCTCAGCCCAGAAGCCTTGCTGAGCAATATGGAGGAAGCACAGACATACCTCAAAGAGTGTGGCGTCTTTTACATCGCCACAACCGATTCCGACCAGCCACGCGTACGTCCATTTGGAGTGGCAGAAATCATTGACGGGCGTCTCTACATTGTAACTGGCAAGAAAAAAGATGTCTATAAGCAAATGACGACTAACGGCAAATTCGAGATTTGTGCTCTCAAACCATCAGGCAGCGAATGGATGCGCATCAACGGAACTCTTGTCGCAGACGAGACTATTGCCGTAAAAGAAGAGATGCTAAACCGCAATCCAAGCCTACAATCCATGTATAGCGCGACCGATGAGAACATGGCTGTACTTTACATCACCAATGCCACCGTGCGCTACTGTTCATTCATGGCTCCAGAACGCAAAACGGGCTTCTGATATTCTATTCTTAAAAACAAAAAGAAAAAAAAACAAAAAAATAGGAAAAAAAAGTATTTCCATTTTAAACCTTTCCCATCAAGTCTAGTCATACCAATCGAAAAACAACAAAAACCTAAAACAAAAACCTAACTTAAAACTAAACAAAAAAAGTATGAAGAAGATTATCCTTACACTTATGGCTGTGATGATTTCTATCGTTTCATTTGCACAGCAGCCAGGCGGACAGCGCCGCGAGTTCAAACCAGAAGACACTGCAAAGCGTCGTGCAGACCAAATCAAGGAGTCAGCAAAAATCAATGACGAGCAGTACAAGAAAGTTTACGACCTCTTCCTCAAGCAGGCAAAAGACCAGCAGGCTAAGATGAAGGAAGCACAGCAGAGTGGCGGACGTCCACAGTTCAACCGTGAAGAAATGCAGAAGCAGCAGGAAGCAACAACAAAGGCACTCAAGGGCATCCTCACTGCTGAACAGTACAAAGCATACGAAAAGGCACAGCAGGAACGCCGTCAGCGCTTCGGACAAGGCGGACAGGGTGGTTTCGGACCTGGCCAAGGCGGACGCCCAGGTGGACAAAGACCAGGCGGTGACCGTCCACGTCGCAACAATCAATAAGGCAACATAAAACACAAACACAAACTAGAGGGAGCATCATCAGATGCTCCCTCACTCATTTTAAAAGTTCACAAGCAACTCTTTTTTAGCTTGACCTTAACACCTTCAACAAATCAAAAGACTCTTCAGCAGGAATCTTCAAGCACATCCTGTATCGCAATTACGCCACACCCTATACTGTAATTACGTTATACCTTACATCGTAATTACGATACAGGGGGCAAGGAAATAAGTTTATATTCTATTTTGATAAAGAAGCAAACGTTTGACTATAAAACCACAATATCATCAACCATCCTTATCACTATATCAAATAATATAATAAGTTAGTATCAAGAGGATTTGTTCAAACATACTGACATCTTTTCTTGTATATTCCATGAAAATAACTTATCTTTGCAAATAAAATAACCATGAAAAGCCAAAAAACATGAACACACGACGAGCCATCATGTTCTCCATACTATTGACGGGAGCATTCATGCTATACGCACAGGAAGAAACTTCTAATTCCTCTGACCAAATTGACATTTGGAATCTTCCTCCCCTGAAAATAGAACAAGGACATTATACAGAGAACTGGGATACACTGAGCAAGCTGTATAATGTCCCAGAATGGTGGCGTGAAGCCAAATTGGGTGCATGGTCGCATTGGGACCCTCAATCAGCAGCAGAAGATGGCGACTGGTATTCACGTGGCATGTACATGCCAAACAACGAGCAGTACCGTTACCATCTGGAACATTATGGCCATCCATCAGAATACGGATACAAAGACCTTTGCAACGACTGGGTCATCGACAGATGGGAACCAGACGAACTGATGCAGCTATACATCCGTATGGGAGCCAGATATTTTCTTGCAATGGGTAATCACCATGATAATTTTGACTGCTGGAACTCCAAATACCAGCCATGGAACTCTGTCAATGTGGGACCAAAGAAGGATATTGTAGGAATTTGGAAAGAGACAGCACAAAAATACAAAATGCCCTTTGGTATTGGATTCCACGCCACTCCAGCTCGCACATGGGGACAATTCATGACAGTCAGATATACCAGCGACAAAACTGGAACACATGCAGGCATACCTTATGATGCATTACAAACAGCAGAAGACGGATTAGGGAAATGGTGGGAAGGACTCGACCCCAAGGATTTATACGGTCCTGAGCATCATGACGGCCGCAATTCTCTTGAAACACCTTTTGCCAACCAGTTCATGTGGCGCGTTGACGATGCCATCCGAAAATATCAGCCTGACATGATTTATTTTGACGACCATGCGGGCGATTCGCAGATAGACTTGGGCATCAATATGGGTATTGGGAAACTAACACCACAAATACTGGCAAATTTCTACAACATTGCCTCAAAACGAACAGAAGGGAAAAAACAAGTTGTAGCTACATTCAAAGGAGTTGGCGGACGGTACAATAGTTTCCAAAACAACCCAGAGTTACTGCCACTGGTAGACAGAAGCCTTGTCAAAAGTACAGAGTTCTTTACAGAAGAGCAGATTATGGCATTCCCCTTCCAGACCGAAGTAAGCCTACAAGAGTGGCACTTCAAAAAAGGAGCCCCATATCATTCAGCATCAGACATTATATTAAGACTGATGCAGAACGTATCACGCAATGGTTCCCTACTCCTAAACATCACCCAGCGCGGACGGGGTGACATAGAACCAGAAGCACGCCAAATATGTGAAGACATAGGATTGTGGCTCAAGACCAATGCCGAAGCCGTATATGGATCTCGCCCATTCGATGTCTGGGGAAATGAGCACTGCATTTTTACCAGAAATGACGGCTACATCTATGTCACAATGATAGACTGGGACGGAAACGAAACCCACATCGAACAGTTATCCACAAAAGCACCTTCAGTAGGCAAGATATCAGACATTAAACTTCTGGGAAGCAATACCCCCATCAAGTTCAAGCAGACCGAGGAAGGCTTAGCAATCTCCTGCCCTAAAGGGATTCCAGTAAGCGAGGGAATTAAAGACGCCACCCTGGCTAAAGGATTCAAAGTCATCAGAATAACCCACAACAAGAATTGGTTTAATGACGATGACCCAGGTGTTTCATCCATAGGCTGGGATCGACAATGCAATCGAGACAAAGGCGATTACAACAACGACCTTTACATAACCAATCGACCAGGCGATGTGTGGCAAGCATCCTATTCAGGAAGAGGAATCACCCTCATTGCCCCTACAGGAAAAGATTGGGGACAAATGAAAATAGTGATTGATGGGCAAGAACGTGGAATAGTGAATCTCAATCAAGAAAATGAAAACAAAGCCCAGCAACAGGTATTCAGTTTTCAAGGCAAACGTGGCAAACACATCATTCAAGTAACAAGTCTGTCAGGCACAGCGGCTATCGACGCCTTGATTGTCAATCCTTAACCCAGACAGATTCTTTTGCTACATTTATTGAGAGGAGACCGTGAAACAATCCCCAATAAACCATTCAAACATACGAAAACGTGAATTCGATAATTGGAATTCGAATTCACGTTTTATTTAATACATAATTACTTTAATATCTTTTCTCTTCAATTCACGTTCTGTTCCCGACGATTCTTTTTTCGATTTATAGATTACCACTTCGTCATCTATATATAAAACTACTACTTTTTTAAGTATTAATCCATTCTTCATCTCTATATCTGCATTCAAGGGATAAAAATTTTCATCTTCAAGATTACCCATACGTGTCCCATACAACGGATTCCCATCTTTATCAAAAGCAACATCATTTGCTACCTCTACCGTCATCGTATATCCTGATGGAAGCATTGCTTTACCACCACATACAAAGCACGCAGGAATTGTCACAAAACAAAATAAAAGAACAGAAAGAGCTGTACGATTTTTACCTTTCACATAAATATCTCCACTACGAACAGGTATAGTTTCACCATTGGGCAAACATATATCTTTAATTAGAACTCCTAATCGTCCTCTCGTACCCCACCAAGATGATCTCTTCGATTCATATACGATTCCAGTCACTAATGCTTCATTTGGTATGACTTTTACTCCATCCACAATAATGTCACTAGCCACTTTAAAACCAAGATTTTGCCCAACTTGTACATCTGTAGCCTTTACATTATTTAATAATTGAACAGGAATATTTGTTCCTTTTCCCAATAAAACAGACGATTTCACATGTTGGTTCTCTTCTTGTTTACGAACATCTCCATAATCATCCCGTTCTCCATTCTCATAATTAATTGACAAGATATTTTCTTTTTTTATCGTATAAACTGGCCCATCAATATTTGAATGTTTTTTGTATTTAACTTCTTTTTCTTCAACCTCTATCACCTTACTCAACACAGTTGATCCATCTTTCATAACAATTACATCCTGTCCATACAATTGGATAGACAGAAAAAAACACAATAATACTATACTTCTTTTCATTTTTAAATTATTTATGTACTACAAACTGATTCTTTTCTAAAAGATTGTGGCGAAATTAAGGTTTTTATTTGGCTTTAACAAATATCAAGACATTTTTTTTGACACAATAAGAGTTTTTAAGAATGCACTTCCATATTCTTATGGCTATACAATACATCGTACCCCTCGGGTCCGCTATGTCGCACCCGAGGGGTACGGCATGGTGGACCCGAGGGGTACGATTTAATACTTCAGGTTCAAAATCCTCGAACATGAAAGAGCATTCTTTACAACAGATTCAATATGAATTGATTGTTAAAGAGTAGCTATTTTGTAGATGATTTTGTATATCTCACAGAGATTGCTTACCTTTGCAAACAAGAAAATAAAACATGAAAGAATTATGAAGAAGACTGATTTGAAAACTTTGGGACAAGAAAACGCGTTTGATTTGATTAGCAAGCAGTGGATGCTAGTGACCGCTGGCAATGGAGAAAAATTTAACACAATGACAGCTTCATGGGGAGGCTTGGGCTTTCTTTGGAACAAGCCTGTAGCGTTCGTGTTTATCCGTCCTGAAAGATACACACACGAGTTTGTCGAGGCAAACGAGAGATTGACACTCTCTTTCTACACAGAAGAATGGCGCAAGGCCTTGCAGCTGTGTGGAACGAAGAGCGGACGCGACACAGACAAGATAGCAGCCACAGGATTAACACCCGTAGAATTGGAAAGCGGTGCGATAACCTTTGAAGAAGCTCGCCTCACGCTGGATTGCAAAAAACTTTTTAAAGCAGACATGAAAGAGGCAGACTTTGTAGATAAAAAAGTGATGGAACAATGGTATAACGATAAACCAGGCGGCAGCTTGCACTCAGTTTATGTTGTTGAAATTGAAAATGTCTTTGAGTCATGAATAAGTTTTTCTCGTTATTTCTAACGCTGCTGGGACTGAATGTATGTACAGCATGCAGCAATCACCCCAATGACGTTTCCGCAGAGGAGTTCAAAACTCTCATCAACAACATTGAAACACAGATTGTGGATGTGAGAAGTGCCGAAGAGTTTCGAGAAGGTCACATCAAAGATGCACTGAATATTGATGTAAATGACAGCACATTCACAAGAAAAGCCATAGCAATGCTGGACAAGAAGAGACCGGTAGGCGTGTACTGCAGAAGTGGAAGAAGATCGGCAAAAGCGGCTGAGATATTGACCTCAGAAGGTTATCAGGTGAGCAATTTGGCTGGCGGCATCTTAGAGTGGAAAGAGAAACAGATGGAGGTGACAACTGACTCTACTGAGGTGGATGTATTCAAAACCCCAGGAGGAAAAACTGTGAGATTCCATGCACTAACCCATGGAAGTATTCGTATAAATTATGACGGCAAGGAATTTGAGATTGACCCTGTTGGAAAACAAGGAGGGCGTTTCGTCGATTACGCTAATCAGCCTAAAGCGGACTTCATTCTAGTTACTCATGGTCATGGCGACCACTTCGACATGGAGGCTATCCAGCAGTTGACACGTCCTGGTACATGCCTCATCGCAAACCTGCAATGCACAAACCTTGCAGGACATGGCTTGCACATGAAAAATGGCGACCAACTGGACTTTGAAGAAGGCATCACCATCGAGGCTGTTCCTGCCTACAACATCAGCGAAGGGAACACGCAGTTCCACCCCCAAGGACGTGACAATGGCTATATTCTCACGCTTGACGAATTGCGTATCTATATAGCAGGAGACACTGAGGATATTCCAGAGATGGAACATATAAACAATATCGACATTGCATTCCTCCCATGCAACCAACCCTATACGATGACCATCGAACAGCTCGTTCGTGCAGCACGCATCATCAAACCCAAGGTACTTTTCCCTTATCACTACAGCCAGACAGACATGTCTGCCCTACCAGATTTGCTGAAAGCAGATGGCATTGAGGTGAGAATCAGACATTATGAATAGCTTACAAGAGAGATAGCGGTGGCATTCGAGAATGCCTCCGCTATTTATTTATGTCTCATTTATCTATCATGTGCCGAATAGCCTCTATCGGCGCATAGAAAAGCATACGAGGACCACTCCAACGCATGACGGCACGAATTTTCTCACGCTGGGCTGGTGCATAGCAATGGACAGGGCATTTCCTGCAAGTAGTTTTCTTCTCGCCAAACTTGCAGCGATCAAGACGACGACAAGCATAGTCAGCCAGTTGCAGATATTCATCAGGCATGTCCTTTTCCTTCAACTTATGCCTGCAATAGAGGCGAATCATCAAACAGACGGTCTTTTTCTCTCGGTCAATCTTATTCATCTATATTATTAATTGTCATGTTTCACCCAAATCAGTTTATTGATGTCATAGCCACGACGTTTTGCCTCATTAAGAATTTTTTTCTTAACGTCATCTGACAGCAACAACGTACGAGAGAGTATCCAAAGATAATTATCGCTACCACCACCAATAAGAGCATACTGATAGTCCTTATCAAGTAACATAACGCGATAATCCGAATATAACGGGCCAAAGAAAGACACACGCAGCAAAGCAGGCGTATCAGTCAGTTTTGCCAGTCCTTCCGACTGTTTTGGCTTCCCATTTTTCATGCCTGCATTCAGCACTTTTATCGTGCCATCCTTCTGCAACGTATAAGTTGCCCTCGTCTGTTCCATACCACGTTCAAATCTGTGGTCAAAACGGGCAATCTCGTACCAATCGCCAAGGAATCGATTAGTATCAAAATCTTTTACGACCGAATTATCAACGGTTAATTTGCTGCATCCTGTCAACAAACAGAATAGCGATGTAAGGAATAATGTTGTTCTCATCATAAAACTGAATTAGAATTATTCGCTACAAATATATTAAAACGATTCAATTTCATTTGGACTTTTACTTTTTTTAATCTGCATTTTCAATACATTTATATTTTATATACAAAACTTCAGAAAAAAGAGAACGAATACAGTAAAATTCCTTTACAACGGCATCAGCAAACAGAAACGGGATTTGCACCATTGATGCAAACCCCGTTTTATATACCCATTGTCTTGATTTACTTGTTGAGTGCAAGCGCTACATTAACTGCACAAGCAACTGTACAGCCAACCATTGGGTTGTTACCGATACCAAGGAAGCCCATCATCTCAACGTGAGCAGGAACTGAAGAAGAACCTGCAAACTGAGCGTCAGAGTGCATACGGCCAAGAGTATCTGTCATACCATAAGAAGCTGGACCAGCAGCCATGTTGTCTGGGTGCAGTGTACGACCTGTACCACCACCTGAAGCTACTGAGAAATATGGCTTGCCTGCAAGCACGCGCTCCTTCTTGTATGTACCAGCTACTGGGTGCTGGAAACGTGTTGGGTTAGTAGAGTTACCTGTGATAGATACATCCACATTCTCCTTCCAGAGGATAGCAACACCTTCGCGAACATCGTCTGCACCATAGCAGTTTACCTTAGCGCGTGGACCGTCAGAGTATGCCTTCTCCTTTACAACCTTGAGTTCACCTGTGAAATAGTCAAACTGAGTCTGTACATAAGTGAATCCGTTGATACGAGAGATAATCATCGCAGCGTCCTTTCCAAGACCGTTGAGGATACAACGGAGTGGCTTCTTGCGCACCTTGTTTGCCATCTCTGCAATCTTGATAGCGCCTTCAGCAGCAGCGAATGACTCGTGGCCTGCAAGGAAAGCAAAACACTCTGTCTCTTCACGGAGAAGACGTGCTGCGAGGTTACCATGGCCGATACCTACTTTACGGTCGTCAGCAACAGAACCTGGAATACAGAATGCCTGAAGACCGATACCGATAGCTTCAGCTGCATCAGCAGCGCTCTTGCAGCCCTTTTTGATTGCGATAGCAGAACCTACAACGTATGCCCATTTTGCATTCTCAAAGCAGATACGCTGTGTTTCTTCACATGTCATGTATGGGTCGAGACCTGCCTTTTCGCAGATTTCGTTAGCCTCTTCAATAGAGGAAATGCCATTTTCTTTCAAAGCAGCAAGAATCTGCTCCATACGGCGATCTTGTGACTCGAATTTTACTTCTCTAATCATAGTCTTTTTCCTCCTTTATTATTCTTTACGTGGGTCAATAGATTTAACAACTCCCTGCTCTGGCTTTGTACGGCCATAAGTGCCTGTTACGCTCTTGAGTGCCTCGTTAGCGTCCATGCCCTTCTTCACTGCTTCCATGAATTTGCCCATGTGTACGTATTCATAGCCACAAACTTCATTGTCCTCGTCAAGGAACATCTGAGTGATATAGCCTTCTGTGAGCTGGAGGTAGCGTGTACCTTTGAGCTTTGTACCATAGAGTGTACCACACTGAGAAACAAGGCCTTTACCGAGGTCTTCAAGACCTGCACCGATAACAAGACCGCCCTCTGAGAATGCAGACTGAGTACGTCCGTAAACAATCTGGAGGAAGAGTTCGCGCATAGCAGTGTTGATAGCGTCGCAAACGAGGTCTGTATTGAGTGCTTCAAGGATAGTCTTGCCTGGGAGAATCTCAGATGCCATAGCAGCAGAGTGAGTCATACCAGAACAGCCGATAGTTTCAACGAGACATTCCTCGATGATTCCTTCTTTCACATTGAGCGAAAGTTTGCAGCAGCCCTGCTGTGGTGCACACCAACCGATACCGTGTGTCATGCCAGAGATGTCCTTGATTTCCTTTGCCTGAATCCACTTTCCTTCTTCTGGAATTGGAGCTGGACCATGGTTAGGACCTTTGGCTACACAGCACATTTCCTGTACTTCTTTAGAATAAACCATAATAAAATCCAATTTTATTGTTAATAAAAATTATGTGTTTTTACATCTTAACCTTATGCAAAATTACTAAATAAAAATAAGAAGAATGTACAAAATGAAAAAAAACTTTCGAATAACTCCTTTTTTTTTGAAAAACAAGATAAAAGAATGTATCTTTGTAGCACTGAATTTTACGATTAGCTTATTAAAAAACAAAAAAAGACAATGATTATGACATTGAAAAAACACCTGAAATCAACTTTGGCAGCACTCTTCTTAGCAAGCCTGCCAAACATTTGCATGGCACAAGGCAACGTAGAAAAAAGGATTACACAAACCATTCCTTTAACTCCTCTCACCAATGCCACATACTCTGCACCAAAAGGGAAAAAAGTATACATTCCCAATGACTTGAAAAACAATGACTTTACAAATCCAGACTCAAAGTGGAGTTTTGCTCGATGCGCTTACACGGATGATATCATTGTCTTCTGGGAGAAACCTTTTGGAGATGACTTGAGCAAGGCACCCGATTTGGAAGGGAAAAACATGAAGGTTAATTTGCCCAATTTGCTGAAGCGCATACAATCATTCTACGATTTTTTCAAGAATGACTTACAGTTTATCAAGCCCGGATCAAATGCTGACCAATATCGCATGATGGTCATGCTCAACTACTCGCTTGAAGGCACGGCTTACGGAGGCGACTACGACGGCACTATCGGCGCGTTGTGGATTTCCCCTAACCGTGTACAGGATGAGAAACTGAATTGCATCGCCCATGAGCTCGGTCACTCTTTCCAGTCAATGATTTCATGCGACAAGCAAGGAGAGAGCTGGGGCGGAGGCGGCATCTTCGAGATGACCAGCCAATGGATGCTTTGGAACGTAAATCCAGAATGGCCTACAGACGAAAATTATCACTGGAAAGCATTCATTCAGGACGCGAATTTGCGTTTCCTCGCTGGCGAAAACATTTACAGGTCTCCTTATGTACTTGAATACTGGAGCATGAAGCATGGGCTCACTGTAATTGGCGATTTATTCCGTGCAGGAAAGCGTGGTGAAGACCCTGCTTCTACCTACATGAAGATGTTCAGCCTCAACACAGAAGACTTTGCTAAAGAACTCGTTGATTGCTACTCGCGTCTGATTACATTCGACTTCCCTGGCAAGTACGAAGCCAACAAGAAATTTGCAGGAGAGTTCTTGAACGACAAGCCATTGCAGATGTATGGAGCCAATGTTATCAAACTTGACGCCAAAGGCAAGAAAACCATCAAAGTAAAGTTTGCAGGCGCAGACAAGAACGACGGCTATGCCTATCGTCTTGTAGCTGTAGACAGCAATGCACATGCCACATACGGAGAAATCTGCACCAAGCAAAAAGGAACACTCAAGCTCAATCTGCCTGCCAATACGCAAAACGTTTATCTAGTAGTGACAGGATACCCTCTTGGCGAATACAAGCCAAGCAACTTCAACCCTTATCGCAGACAAGGAAAGGCAGAAGAGCCACATATCTATACATATCTATACATATAATTATTAAATAAGATGAAACGCGTATTTTTAGCCACCTTAGCAACTGTATTCGCCCTATGTATGCAGGCGCAGGATATCTCTATGCCAACTTTCACTTCGCCAGACGGAGTCCTGAAAGTAATAATTCACACTCAAAATAACGAAGTCAAGTACACCATATACGAAGGAGAGCTTAAAGACGGAAACATCTATGCTCTCGACAACAACATTGCCCTCAACATCGAAGGGGCCAAAGAAGGGAGATACACGATATCCTCTCCTAAACTGGTCAAGGAACATTTTGATGCACCCAACTACAAGTTGTCATCC
>CAJGCU010000042.1 GCA_904501945.1 uncultured Bacteroidaceae bacterium | reverse complement strand
GACCTGTGTACCAGCAAGCGATACCAGCAGAGTGGCGTTCAAATGGATTGAGTCCTTCTAACGAGAATCCGTTGGAGTTGTATTCCCCTTCAGAGATTTCCACTTTTCCTCCCTTGCCTTCTTCTACTTTCACACTGATAGGCGCGACCATAGCTTGGCGCGCATATTCGTCTGTGCCAGTGTGGCGATGGTAGAATACATACCATTGCCCGTTGATTTCGCAGATACTGCCATGAGTGTTACCGTCGATAGTCGCAGAAGCAATGACATTGCCTTGCTCATCGATTTCGCGTCCGCGTCCGTCAATGATTGTACCTCCATAGGTGAAAGGACCGAGTGGCTGGTCGCTGTAAGCGTAGGCAAGAGTGTAGTTGGATGTAGGAAGTCCGAACTCTCCGTCTTCGGTGAAACGGCTATAGATGAATACGTACTTGTCTTTGATTTTGCGGATAGAAGAAGCTTCAAAGAAACGGAATACGCCTGGCTGATTTCGTGCTGAAACCATGTCTTCTACAATCTCTGTGCCGGGCTTCACTGTCGCCATTGTTGTGGGGTCTAATTCTGCACCGTAAGAACGTTCAAATCCCCAGTAGCCATACACTCGGCCATCGTCATCAACAAAGACTGCTGGGTCGAAGGCAAGAACGCCATCCGTTTGGTTGGGCTTTTCGCTGTGCCAGTTGCAAACCTCGAAAGGCCCATCAGGACGGGTACTCTTGGCAATCATTCCATTACGTCCTCCTGCCTGGTTGTTTGGGTAAAGATAGTAGGTCTTGTTGCCATCAGTGTCAGTCACAAGGGTTACATCAGGTGCATAAAGCACGTCGGCGAGTCCTTCGGGATGAAGCAATTCCCCTTGCGCATTCTTGTCTACTTGGAAGATGACGCCGTCATACCGCCAATGAGTGAGGCTATCCACTGGTGCAGACCATACTACGAGTTCGCGTCCGCAATAGCCTGTAATCATGCTGTCGTGCGAGCCGTACACATACACACGCTGCTTGCCGGGCTGGTCGGGGTCTTCGAA
This sequence comes from uncultured Bacteroidaceae bacterium, assembly GCA_904501945.1. Taxonomy (GTDB): domain Bacteria; phylum Bacteroidota; class Bacteroidia; order Bacteroidales; family Bacteroidaceae; genus Minthosoma. Next base: position 18,442 of record CAJGCU010000042.1, on the reverse strand, counting down.
CACGTAAGGCTCTCCGTCTGGAATGTGTTCCCAGAGAGGAAGAAATGGATTGCCGACGGTTGTGAGTTCGTCGGGTGCTTTTTCACTTTTTGCTGTTGTACAAGCCGTTGTTCCTGTTAGACAGCAGGCTGCCGCAACGAGTAGCCCAGAAAGGCTTTGATTGAATGTGTGAAGATTCATAAGCGGTTTAGTTGTTTTGAGGGTTATGATTTGGATTGTATGATGATTCTTGAAGAAGGTTTTCTTTTATTCGGCCCAGAGCGGTTTGTCAAGTGGAGTTTCGAGGAAACTTCTCAGCGCTTTTGCAAAGGTGGCAGAATGGTCTGAAACTCTGCCCATACCAAGGATGTAGGGGTTTATATATCGTTTTTTTGCAATGACGACTTTAGCTTCAGGATGGTTGCTGCCAGAGAAGATGTGTCGTAGCTGCCTGAATTGATTCCAGTCTGCTGTTGCCATAGTGTCGTTGCTTAAAAGGCTGATGACTTCCTTTTCTGTTCGGTAAAGGTCGGCTACGTTAAGGATGCCTCGTGCAATGTTTTTCTTCAGTAGTTCCGCAAGAGACTGCATGGCAAATCTGTCTTCATCTGCAACATAAATTCGCGAGGTGTGAAGTGCTGCAAGGCTGAACTGCTCAGCAATGTCTAAATTGCTGAACATCAATTCTTCTTCGTTGTGTTCGTTGCTGTCTGCAACAAGATTGTCGAACCAAACTTTCGCTTTTTCGTATGAGGCGATATGGTAGTTGACGATGTTCGTTAAAGTGTATTCCAGTCTGTCTGCTGAGAGTTTGGGCGAGTCGTTGTCTGCGATAGGGTATTGGTGATAGTCTGCTACGTCTTTGAGTGTTAACCCGATAGTATTGAGCATGGTCATGATTTCTGAAGAAGCTTCTATGGTAGTGGCGGTATCACTTTCGGTTGACTCCTGTTTCATGTAGTCGCCATTCAGAAAGTCGATGACGTGGGCGAAGGTCGGTGTCGAAATGTCGTGAAGGAGTGCAGCAATGGTTTGCTTAACATCCTGTGTGAATTTCCATACAATGAGTGCGCACCCGATACTGTGACTGTATCGTGAGTAGTTTTTCAGATTTTTGAATAAAGGGAAGGAGGTGTATTCGCATCCGCAGTTCATGCCTACGCCTTTTAACCGCTGTATAGCAGGGGTGCAGGCTAGGTCGTGGATAAAACTGGGGATGGAAGGGTTGTACAGTTTCCACATGAACTCAGTGTTCTGTTCGTGCTGTGCCATCATGCGATACCTAACAGTTCTATATCGAAGATAAGTGTAGAGCCGCCAGGTATACCTGGCTGAGAAAACTTGCCGTAACCTAATTCGGCAGGGATGTAGATTTCCCATCTGTCGCCTATATGCATCTGTTGTAGGGCAATGACCCAGCCTTCAATCAGGTCGCAGAGACGGCATGCCAGAGGGACTCCGCTGCGGCTACTGTCGAATTTTTTGCCGTTGATGGTCTTGCCAGTGTAGTGTGCAGTGATGATGCTGCGTGTTGTTGGATGAACCCCGCTAGGGTCTCCTTTGCTAATCACCTTGTAGCAGATGCCTTTGGGAAGGGTCTTCACGCCCTCTTCCTTCGCTTTTGCGATGAGCCATTCTTTGTTGGCCTGTATGTAGTCTCGTTTTGCCGTCATTTTCTTGTTTAATAAGGTTGTTGCTGAAAAAGAGCAATGTGCGTGAGTGGTAAACCACTTTGCATATTGCTCTTTTGATGGGCTTTTTTTAGGGGAAACCTTTGGGCAAATGTTAATATTCCTCCTCGTCCCAGAGGAAATCTTCTTTAGAAGGGTAATCGGGCCAAATCTCTTCGATAGACTCGTAGATATCGCCTTCATCTTCAATTTCTTCAAGGTTTTCTATAACTTCAAGAGGTGCGCCAGAACGTGTGGCGTAGTCAATCAGCTCTTCTTTAGTAGCTGGCCATGGAGCATCTTCAAGTTTAGATGCAAGTTCAAGTGTCCAATACATATTTATATAAAGATTTTGTTTTTTTTGCAAAGATAATATAATTCATATATAAAACAAAATAAAACGATTTTTATTTTAATGATACTGAATTTATGCCTTTCTCTTGTTTTGCAATATACTGGAAAATCGTAGTGCTCCACATTGGCATAGTGGTATGGGGCACTACGAAATGCCGATGTGGAGCATTGCGATTCTTTTTAGTGTTCAAGAAGGAATATCTGGGAAAGATACCCCGAAAAGGTATGTTTATTGCGCAGACGGAATGCTGGCTGGTGTCCAGCAGACTTCTGGTTGCTTTCCGTCAAGATTGAGTTTGCGGGACAGGACGAAAAAGTAGTCGCTGAGCCGATTGATGTAGGCAAGTGCGGAAGGCTCAATGATTGTATTTTCTTTGGTGAGGTTGAGCATACAGCGTTCAGCGCGTCGGCAGATGGTTCGGCAAACGTGACAGATGGCAGCCGCTCGGCATCCTCCAGGCAATATGAAAGAACGCAACTGTGGCAATTGGGCTGTGATTGCGTCAATCTGCTGTTCGATTTCTTGCAGGTCACTGCCTGCGATGGAACAGGTTGTAACAGGGCGTTCTGGAGATGGTTCTGTTGCAAGATGCCCTCCAATTTCGAAGAGCATATTCTGTATGTGTGCCAAGTTCGTTCTGTCGTTGTCATCTTTGCAGTAGGTGATGAGCAGTCCTGTTTGTGCGTTGAGCTCATCTATTGTGCCGTAGGCTTCAATGCGTGAACAGGTTTTGCTGACCCGCTGTCCGCTTGCTAGCGATGTCATGCCTGCATCTCCCGTTTTTGTGTATATTTTCATAAGAGGTAATTTTGTTTGATGCGTTTAGGGTCAAATGTGACGATGCCGCGACGCCCCAAGTCGAAAGTGACGATGGCGTTCGGGTCATTGACGATATATTGCCATAGAGCCGCATTGTGATGGTGGATGTGCTCTATGATAAGTATCGTGGATGGGGTTGTGTTCTGTAGGGCTTTTTTGTATTGATTTGCAGCCTCTTGCCCCTTCTTCTCAATGATGGTAATAGGGTGATTTCGGTAATGATTCTGAATACGGAACAATTGCTGTTCTTGCCGTGTATTCAGTTGCTTGTCTTGATAAGCGTAGTAGTGATGCCGTTCGAAAAATACATCGCGTATGAGTTCATAGGCCCATGGCGAATGTATGCCGAACCCGCGTCGGTGTATAGCTCTTGGCAACGCGGTGAGAATGAGATGGGTAGTGCGTTGCAAGTTCATGATGGAATATGATTGTCAGCAAACTTTGATTCGGATTCTTTAGTGTTAGAGTGGCTTGGCACGGTGAATACGAAGCGCGCTCCTTCTGTATAGCTTGTGTCAAGATAGATGTCGCCTCCGAGCGCCTGAGCGATGAGGTTGCAGACGTACAGGCCAAGACCGAGCCCGGGACTGTAGTGGTCGAGCTTCTCGAAATGTTCAAATATTTTTTTTGCTTTGTCAGCAGGAATACCTACGCCTGTGTCTGTAACGATGAATTGTACATTGTTAGAACTGTCGTGTTCAACCTGAAGTGTAATACTGCCATTGGTCGTGTTCTTGCAAGCGTTGGACAGGAGGTTTTGCAGTACTTGTCCCACCCTTCTTTTGTCAGTGTAGAGCTTGAGTCCTTCTTCCGAGGAATGATAGATGTACTGAACGCCTTGAGGAAGAAAGTCTTTGGTTTCCTCCATTTTATCTTGGCAGAGCTGGTCAATGTTGGTGTCTTCAAAATGAAAATTGAATGTGCCTACTTCCATGTTGCTGACGTCGATGATGTCGTCGAGTGTGGAAAGTAGCTGATTATTGCTCTCCATAATGTACTCGCTGTAGAGGTCTCTTTCCTCTTGTGGAAGATCGTTTGACATGAGTTGGGCAAATCCCATAATAGCATTGAGCGGAGTGCGTATTTCGTGTCTCATGTTTTGTATGAACACGTTTTTGATGCGGTCAGCAATATTGGCTTGGTCGAGTGCTGTCTGCAGCGCATCGGCTCTTTTCTTCTCTTCTGCATTGTTATTGTGTCGCCATCCAATATAGAACGCGGCCCCGATGGCAAGCGCCAGCAGCGTGAAGATGAGCGAGAGGGAGTCCCGTTTCAGTTTGTTGGAATGTGCAATTTGTTCCTGCTGCTCGTTATATTCTCTGTTGATGACCGGAAAGTTCCGGGAAATTTCGAGCGCAAGACTTCTTGACGGATAGATGTTGGCGTCTTCCATTGTACAGATGAGGTACTTGTATGCGTGGTCGTTGTCGCCTTGCTCATGCAGTAGTTGCACAAGATATGGAAGTGCTTGATAGTCAGTTACTCCGTTTTTTATGTCTTCGGCTGCAGTTACAGCGAGATAGTAGATGCTGTTGGTGCTGTCCTGTAGCAGTTCGTAAGTAGAAGCCAGTGTGGAACGTAGGTATAGATAGTTGCTCCCGTCTGCTTTTCCTAAGTATCGCATGGCGATATAAAGCGCTTTACTGAGATTTTTCTGGCTCATTTCCCGTGTCGCAAACGTGATGTCCTTGCTAAAACCTTCGGGATGCAGTATGAGGATGCTGTCTGCATAAGCTTGTATTCTGCTGTAATAGGTGCTGTCATCCGTTTGCAGATGGGATGTGTATTCTTCGATTTTCTGATAGTTGCTGAAGCAGGTTCGATAATAAAGCAGGCGAGCTTCTTTGGAGAGGGGAGACGGGTCTATCTCGTTGGTGATGGCATTAGCTTTGTGGTATAAACCCATGGTTCCGTAAATTTGCGATTTGTTGAGCAATACCCATGCCTTCAGGTTGATGTTGCTGTCGTACTCATCTGTCTTTTCAATCCGTTCAAGCACTTTTAGGGCCCTGTTACCGTCAGTGTCGTAGAGTTCCCAATACAATTTTTGGCACATCTCAACATATTCTTCTGGAGGACAGGTGTTTACTTGCTGCTCTATGCTGTCTGCGCGTACCTTTCGTATGGTTTGGTAGGTCTTTTTATTGGCAATAACGCTATCAAGCATGACCAAAGCTTCCTTTATCTTCTTTTCGTTGTGGCCGTTTTGAGCCAGTACGGATAAAGGTAATAGGGCAATGAATGCTATGATGAGACGGAAAAACCGCATGTGGTCGTGCTTTCTTTGATATAGTTTTTAGATTTCTTTTAGTATTTCTAAGTTTCTTTCGCAAATATAGGTTTTTGTTTGTTAAAAACGTAAGAAATGAATCAGTTTTTGTTGTGAATTTGCTAAAATTGGTTTTTCGGAGGTGTTTTTATCGCATTTTATGTTAACTTTGCAAAAAAAACAAGCAATGGAGAACGTCTATCGGATTAACCTTCCTGTGGCAGATTCTACCAATCTTTTTGTTCGTGAGATGTTGGAAGAACAGCGTTCAGGACAGGTTGTTTCGCCAGGGATATTGCCGGGATTTACGCTGGTTGTAGCGGATTACCAGACTGCAGGCCGAGGTCAGCAGGGCAACTTCTGGGAATCTGAGCGAGGGAAGAACCTCACGTTCTCGTTGCTGTGTCACCCCGATTTTGTCAAACCGTCCCATCAGTTTCTGCTTTCGCAGTGCATGGCCATTTCTGTCAGGGAGGCCTTGCTGCGTTATGTGGCGGGTGTGGAAGTGAAGTGGCCAAATGACATTTATGTGAATGATAAAAAAATTAGCGGAACGCTGATTGAGTGCGACTTGCAAGGAGGAAAGATATCGAACTGTATCATTGGCGTTGGTGTCAATGTTAATCAGGAACTGTTCAGAAGTAATGCGCCTAATCCTGTGTCATTAAAGCAATTGACCAGTGTACAGGTGGAGCGTGAGGAAGTGCTCAGTGCTATTGTCAGTCGTTTTGGACACTATTACGAATTGCTGCGTGAGGGCAAGGCATGCGAAGTGCGCCAGATGTATATGGATGCTCTCTACAGGCGAGTGGGCAGGCATCGTTATGCCGATATACGTGGCGAGTTCATGGCTGAAATAGCAGGAGTGGAACCAACTGGTCACATTCTTCTGCGTTTCGACGATGGCAACGTGGTGCGCTATGAGTTTAAGGAAGTCCGTTTTGTTCTTGATAGTTAAGTAAGATGATGAATCCAAAGACGATACATATATCCGATTATTGGTATGATTTGCCAGATGAACGTATTGCCAAGTTTCCATTAGCAGAGCGTGATGCGAGCAAATTGCTGATTTACAATCAAGGAGAAGTAAGAGAAGATGTTTTCACCTCCCTGCCGGCCTATCTTCCTGCAGGCTCGTTGATGGTCTTCAATAACACCAAAGTGATTCAGGCTCGGTTGCACTTTCGCAAGGCTTCGTCCAATGGCGTGTTGGGGGCACTTATCGAAGTGTTCTGCCTCGAACCTTCTGCTCCTCATGATTATCAGCTCAATTTCTCTCAGAGAGGCCATGTACAGTGGTTTTGTCTGATTGGGAACTTGAAAAAGTGGAAGAGTGGTAAACTCTGTCGAGAGATAGTGATGCCTGATGGTTCAAGTATTACTTTGTGGTGTGACCGAAAAGAGATTAGTGGAACATCGCATATTGTTGATTTCGAATGGGAAGGTAATTATACTTGGGCGGAAGTGCTCGACGCTATAGGTGAACTCCCGATTCCTCCTTACCTGAATAGGGAAACGCAGGAGAGCGATAAGCAGACCTATCAAACTGTGTACTCGAAGATAAAAGGCTCAGTGGCAGCGCCTACGGCGGGTCTGCATTTTACGGATCGTGTTCTCGCAGCTCTTGATGAGGCGGGGATTGTTCGTGAGGAATTGACGCTCCATGTGGGTGCAGGGACTTTTAAGCCTGTAAAAAGCAGGGAGATAGGAGATCATGATATGCACACAGAACATATTGCGGTACGCCGTCAAACAATAGAGCGCCTGATTAGCCACGATGGACATGCTATTGCTGTTGGAACGACGAGCGTCCGTACATTGGAGAGCCTCTATTATATGGGCGTTTTAGCCGCTCAAGGCAAAGAAGAATTGCATGTGCCTCAGTGGCTCCCTTACGAATACGATGGAAGCATGACAACGGTTGAAGCATTGCAGGCGTTGTGCTCCTATCTGGTTGAAAGGCAGCTTGATGTGCTTCAGTCATCTACGCAGATTATCATTGCTCCAGGCTATCAGTATCATGTCGTGACACGTATGGTCACCAATTTCCATCAGCCGCAATCCACTTTGCTCCTTCTTGTATCGGCTTTTTTGAAAGGCGATTGGAAAAAAGTGTATGATTATGCGTTGACACACGATTTTCGTTTTTTGAGTTATGGAGATTCCTCTCTGCTAATACCTTGATATGATGAAAGATAACAGCAAAGAAATGTTCCCCGTTGTTGATGCGGAAGGCAATATCATTGGGGCGGCTACTCGGGCAGAATGTCATGGTGGCAGCAAACTTTTGCATCCAGTTGTGCATCTTCATGTGTTCAACAGCAAAGGTGAGCTTTATCTGCAGCACCGCCCTGCTTGGAAAGATATCCAGCCCGACAAGTGGGATACGGCAGTTGGTGGTCATGTGGATTTGGGCGAGTGTGCAGGAGATGCCTTGAAGCGTGAAGCGCATGAGGAGTTGGGAATCAGCGACTTTACTCCAGAGCATCTGGAACAATATGTTTTTGAGAGTGAGCGTGAGCGCGAACTGGTCTTTGTCTATAAGACAGTATATGATGGCGAAATAGCTCCTTCTGATGAACTGGATGGCGGCCGTTTTTGGAGTATGGCAGATATCAAGGCAAATTTAGGTCAAGGAGTCTTTACGCCCAATTTTGAGAGCGAAATAGAACGAGTTAAGTTAATAAAAGAATAACCTGTATGAAAAAGTTACTTTCACTTTTAGTTTTTAGTTTCTTGTTTTTTACAGTTCATGCCCAAAGTGACATCTGGTTAGATATCAATGGCGTACGTGACCTTACTGCGGACTCTATAAGTATCCTCAAACAGGCGCGTCCCATCCCGGGCAGCAGTCGCCAGGGCGATAATCCCGTATTGTTTCTTGTGGGCAACAGTACTATGCGAACAGGAACTCTTGGCAATGGCAACAATGGCCAGTGGGGATGGGGATATTATGTTCACGAATATTTTGATGAAAACAAGATAACTGTTGAGAATCATGCTCTTGGGGGTACATCTCCTCGCACTTTCTATGATAGTTTCTGGAAGCCGGTTGTTGAAGCGGTAAGGCAAGGTGACTACGTGTTCCTTGAACTCGGGCATAACGATAATGGTCCTATTGATTCCATTCGTGCACGTTCCAGCTATCGTCCTCATGGCCGATTGGAGATAGCAGAAGATTCCACTATTATACATAATAAAATAACGAATAAAAAGGAAACAGTTTATACTTTTGGAGGTTATATACGTCGATTTATCAGTGAGATACGTGCAAAAGGAGCAACGCCAATCCTCTTTACTCTCACTCCACGCAATGCTTATGAAGCCGATGCGCCTGGCAAAATTCAGCGAAAGCTTGCCGACTTCACGCCAGCCATCTTTGCTATTGGAGAAGAAACAGGGACTCCTGTTATTGACTTGAATGATATTTCTGCTACTAAATTAGAGAAGTATGGTCCATGGAAAACCGACTATCACTTTTATCTTGATAAGATACACACATCCGCTTATGGTGCACGTATGAATGCTCAAAGTGCCGCCGAGGGTATCCTTGCCTGCGATGATTCTCAAGTGGCATTCCTCAAATCGTGCTTGAATGACAGGGTGCATCCTAAACGTTGCGACCAGAAACGCAAGCAGGGACTTCCTATGGTCTTTCTTTGCGGAGATTCTACAGGCAAGAACGAAGATAAGAATCCTGATGGAATGTGGGGATGGGGCAGTCAAGGCTACACCGTTTTCGACTCAACCAAGTGTGTTTTCCAGAATCAGGCACGGGCAGGCCGTTCTACTCGCACTTTCGTGGACGAGGGATTGTGGGAAGTTGTCTATAACTCTCTCGAACCAGGTGATTATGTGCTGATTCAGTTCGGTCACAACGATATAGGTGGTATCAAAGACGGCAAGGAACGTGGTGTTATAGCTACAGCAAAAGATTCCAGCCATGTCTATCGCCTTGAAAGCACAGGGCAGTTCCAAGTCGTTTATTCATATGGATGGTATCTCAAAAAGATGATTCAAGACACCCTTGAGAAAGGCGCAACTCCCATCCTTCTATCCCTTACGCCGCGTAACGAATGGCACGTTGGCGATGGACATCCTCGTGGTTTCATCTATCCAGTCAAGGAAAAGAAAGGCAAAATGTATATAGAGCGCCGCAACGAGACTTATGGCTCATGGTGTCGCTCCGTTGCAAAAGAAACGGGTGTCCTTTTTGTCGATGTCCACAACATCACAGCCGATGCGCTCGACAAGATGGGGCAGAAGAAAGCCGCTTCCTATTTCAACCGTGACCATACCCATCTTTCGCTCATTGGCGCACAGCTCAATGCTAAAAGTGTAGGCAAAGGACTTCGTGATGCTGAAAGCCCAGCTGCAGCTTTGCTCAGAAAGAAGTTCTAAGCATTTGTTCGCGAGAAATAAGCTCTTTTAGCGGAAAAAGCAGTGTTGAGGATTCGGGAAACCATGTTTTTTTTCTTGTATAGAACAAAAAAGGACAATTTATTTGAAGATGTTGTATTTTGTCGTATATTTGTGGCGGATTAACATAATTCTATTCCAATGAAAAATAAAATTATTACTTCGATCTTCGCGCTGATGCTCGGTACGGCTGTATATGCAGGAACGTACGTTGTCATGGTAAGAAACACACGTTACCAGACAATCACAGGCTTCGGTGCTGCATGTTGCGATGGTGCCATGTGTCCTCATGGCAATGACACGCAGCCAGTTAAATTACTTTATGGACCTCAGTCTAGAATTGGTCTGAACATTCTGCGTATGGAGATTTCGCCTAATTTTAAGGGCGACATCAATGCTTCAGATATAGGTTGGGATACTCCTTATGACTGGCATGGCTCGCTTCCTTCAGCCAAGCTGGTTAAGCAGCGTGGCGGTATTGTGTTCGGTACACCTTGGTCACCTCCAGGAGAATACAAGACTAATGGTACAGCTCAGGGCGGAAACTCTGATGATCAGGGCAATCAGCGCGGTGAACTGCGTGCTGACAGTTACGAGAAGTTCTTCCCATGGCTCAATACATTCTTGGCTTATATGAAGAAAAACGGTGTCAACATGGATGCGGTTTCCATTCAGAATGAGCCAGACTGGTGGGTGAATTATTCAGGCTGTCTTTACACACCGGAGCAGCAGCTTAAGCTCGTGAAGAATCATGCAGACAAGCTTGACAGAGAGACTTACAAGGGCGTTCGACTGATCAGCGCAGAGCCATTGGGCTTCGATCCAAGATATTCAGACATGCTGCTGAAAGACCCTGTGGCACGTGAGCACATCGACATCATAGCGGGTCACCTTTATGGACACCCACCATTGAATAACATGAAGAATGCGGCTGTTTTGGCTGCCAAGTATGGCAAGGAAGTGTGGATGACAGAGCACTCTGTGACAGACTATCTTCAAGACCGTCTGCCAAACTGGTCTGAACAGTTGGATTTTGCGAAGGAGTTGAATGAATGCATGTTGTCAGGCTGTACGGGCTACATCTATTGGTATATGCGTGCTCACTGGGCTTTTGTCGGAACAGGTGAAGCGAAGTACAATCCAGGCAATACGAAGAATGCTCTGCTTCCTCGTGCATACGTGATGTCACACTTCTCTAAGCACGTGACTGGTTCAACCCGTCTGGACACCAGAGGAACAATCACCACTACAACTGGTTCTGCTCTCCAAAGTTCTGCTTACATCAAGGGAGACTCTATCATCGTGATGGCAATCAATTCTACCGCATCAAATCACAAGCTGAAAATTAAGCTGCCTTTCTATGCAAAAAGTGGTACACACTTGTTGTCAACAGGCAATCTGAAGTCGCAGCTCTGCCAGACATCAGACATAGCGATGGCAGAACCTCTGACAGAAACTCTCGTGGAAATGCCCGCTAACAGCTTGAATACTTATATCTTCATGATAGACCATGAAGCTACAGATATCAACGCTATGCAGCAGCTTGAAGACGAAAAGCCTGTAGCATACTACGATTTGCTGGGACGACGAATAGATAAGCCTCAGGGCTTCTGTATAGAGAAGTATGCCGATGGCTATTCTCGAAAAGTTTATATCAATGAATAAGAATATTGAGGGGGATTTCTCCCTCAATATTTTCTTATAGCTTCTTTGATTCATTTCTCAATTCTCCACCTTTGAATTATTCACCATCTCAATCCAGCATGACCATTGATGAACGATACATGTCTTTGGCGCTCAGCGAAGCCAAAGCAGCCTTGCAGCAAGACGAGATACCCATTGGTGCAGTGATTGTAGCCAATGGCGAGATTATCGGCAGGGGGCACAATCTCACAGAGACCCTGCATGATGTGACGGCTCATGCTGAGATGCAGGCCATCACCGCAGCCGCAGAAACTTTGGGCGGCAAGTATCTCGACAAGTGTACGCTCTATGTGACAGTCGAGCCCTGCGTCATGTGTGCTGGAGCCATCGCGTGGAGTCAGATGGGACGCCTCGTTTTTGGAGCCAGCGATGAAAAGCGAGGTTACCGCAGGTATGCGCCCGATGCCCTCCATCCCAAGACAGAGGTGGTCAGCGGAATATTGGAGGAAGAGTGCGCATCGCTGATGAAAGATTTTTTTAAGGGAAAAAGAAAGTGACGAAAGACATGACAGTGGGAAGACCCTTCCCGCTGATACTCAATTTTGCTTTGCCGCTTTTGCTCGGCAATCTGCTCATCCAGGCCTATAGTCTTGTCGATGCCGCCATTGTGGGACAGACGATAGGCTTGAATGCGCTGGCTGGTGTGGGTGCCAGTTCCAGCGTCTTGTTTCTCATTCTCGGATTTTGTACTGGACTCACCGGGGGCTTTGGAATTCCTGTGGCGCAAGCCTTTGGCGCACATGACTATGCACGAATGCGGCGTTATGTGAAGGTGAGCTATATGTTGAGCGTCTTCTTTGCCGTCCTGCTGTCGGTTGCCTGTTCGTTATTATGTGACGACATCCTTCGCTGGATGCAGACTCCAGAAGAAATATTCGATGATGCCTACATCTATCTTTTCATCACTTTCGTCACCATCCCTTGCAACCTTGCCTACAATTTGCTGGCAAGCATTATCCGCGCATTGGGTGACAGCAAGACACCTTTCTACTTTCTGCTGATAGGGTCAGTGCTCAACATCGGCCTTGACTTCCTGCTCATCCTTGTGTTCCACATGGGAGTGGCAGGAGCCTCTATTGCTACAGCCATTGCACAGACGGTCAGCTTCTTGCTGTGCGCCATCTACATGAACAAGGCGTTCCCTATCCTCAAGTCTCCTGCACCTTCTGCAGAGCGAGTGCTTTGGCGCGATGCCTGGTTCGCACTCTCCATAGGCGTTCCCATGGGTTTGCAGTTCTCTATTACAGCCATTGGCTCCATCATGCTGCAAAGTGCCAACAATGCATTGGGTACGATGTACGCTACAGCCTTCACTGCAGCCATGCGCATCAAGATGTTTTTCATCTGTCCCTTTGAAAATTTAGGTGTGGCACTTGCTACCTATTGCGGGCAGAATCTGGGCGCGAAGAAGTTCGACCGCATCCGTGCCGGATTGAAAGATGCCATCTACATCATGCTGGCATACAGCCTTATCGCCTTCTTTGTGGTGTGGTTCTTTGCGCGCGACCTTTCCACGCTTTTCATTGCTGCCAACGAGACCTTGCTGCTTGACCATAGCGTGATGTTCCTGCGCACCTCCTGCTGCTGTTATGCCTTTTTAGGTATTCTTACCATATTCCGCTACTCCTTGCAAGGTGTGGGCAAAGCCAAACTCAGCATTGGCTCAGGTGTCAGTGAACTGCTTGCCCGCGGACTGGTCAGCCTCTTCCTAGTCCCAGTAGCAGGATTCTTCGGAGTCTGTGTCGGTGACCCCCTGGCATGGATTGCAGCCGACCTCTTCCTCGTACCCACCTTTTTCTTCGTCCTGAAACGTTTGAAAAAATCCGAACTTGAAACCCCTGGTTCTCCTGTGTAACCTCAATCAACGAAAGACAACAGATTAAGCGATTTCTACGATTCATTTTTATTCTCTCACAGATTTCACCGATTTCACGGATTTGAGCCTTGCGCGGCTCTTGGGATATAGTTGCAGTCGGCAACGTAAAAAATCTGTGAAATCAGTGGCATCCGTGAGAAAAATCTTCTCAATCCACTCCATCGTTCCAACGGAACAGGTCTTATAAAATACCGCTTCGTGATGATTAAACAGACTGAGCGGATATGAGCTTTGCACGGCTCTAGAGATAACCACATATATGCGGTGAATCTTTGTTGCCTTCCCCTCGACCGAACCTTGTTTTTCATGTCATTTTATCATTGCTGTCCCCCCCCTCTTTTTGTGCCTCAAAAGGGGTGAGAGTCTCACCTATACCATAGGTAAGAGTCTGACCTGTACCACAGGTGAGACTCTCACCTGTTTTGGTGTGTAAAAAGCACTGTTTTTGCGGGTGTTTTTTTGTGCCCTTTGGGGAGGACTTTGTGACCGACAGCCTTGATGACGCGTCCACTGTGTGCATCATATTTAAAACACCGTGTTTGCATTATTATGCGCACGGTGTTTGAATGATTATATACACGGCAAGAAGGGAAAGAGGTATCGCCGTGGCAACTGTATAGATGGTTCGTCACACAAACTGCAATACCTTAAATGAGGTGAGTCGATGTAAGAATAGTTATGTGAAGGGGCTGCATCCACCACGGACATAGCCCCTTCGTATAACTATTCTTTAATTGCTAACTACCAAAGTAACTTGTTGATTTCATTCTCAAAGTCCAGGCGCCCATTGGCTGCAGGGTCAAGAAGACCGCCTTCATCAATGCCGCCGAACAGGATATCCTCAACAACGCCGCCGCCACCGTTCACGCTGCCGCACAGTGGAAGCTCTTCATCAATCTGCATCTGCTCCATCATGGGAGCTACATATTCTCTTTTCATATCTGTCAGTTTTTTAGATGATTTATTTTACAATTACTTTCTTGCCGTTCACAAGGTAGATGCCTGCAGGAAGCGTCTTCATGTCAACATCGTAGCCCACCAGCTGCCCCTTGAGCGTATAGACTGCGCCCGACTGGTCGGCTGCGGAAGGCAGTCCCTCGATGGAAGTCACCTCGCCGTCAATCACGTAGCGGACATTGGCCTCAAAGTCTGTCTCCTTGTCAAGCACGGCGCCTAACTCAAGCCACGCGCGGAACGCCTTGATGTTGGTGGAGCCTGTTGAATAGTAGAACTTGTTGTCATAGATGAAAAGTCCGTCAGCAGGAACCTTCGTCTTCACAAGAGAGCCTGTGAAGACACCGGGAGTTTCATACTCGTCTGACTTGCTGACATTGGTCACTTCGCCAACCAGCGTGCACTCCTCTGCCTCAAACTGCGCGATGTCCTTCGAGGTCTTGATGAGGAAAGGCTTTCCGCCTGTCATGCCCTTCTTGCCAGTCATGGTGTAAGTAGAGAAGTTGATGGTGATACCATCTGGAGTGACGTCCTCCTCGTCGGCATACTCCACCTCGAAGCCGCTGAACTCGGCAAGCTGCACATCGCTGCCGAAGGCTGCCTCGGCCTTGGTTTTAGTCAGCGTGAAGGGCAGCACAATGGTGTTCCACTTGTCTGCGACAATGGTGCGGAACATGCGCACATTGCCCTTCTCCCCTGCGGTATAGTCTGGAAGGGTTGCGGATGTCTCATAGAACTTGATGAAGCCGTCGTCAGGAGCATCGATGGTGATGGTGAAGGTCACGTCCTCGAGGGTGGTCTGGTTTTCCTCCGCGTCTGACATGACGCAGCCTGAGAGCGTAGCTGTGATTGTTGCGCCCTGTGTCAGCTCGGCATCTGGAACGAGGGTCAGCGTGGCCACGGTGCCGCTGGTGCCTGCAAGAACATCTTTCTGCATGTTGTATGCCAGAATCTGGTAGCCTTGCTCATTCTGGTTGCCCTGAAGATTGAAGCCTTCGGGGTAGCGGCCAGACTTGCTGATGCCGCTCACGGCTACTTCCTTGTCGAACGAGAGCAGGCACTGGAAGCCGCGGCACTCGCTGGCGGAGTTGTTCAGTCCTATCTCCAGCTTGGCGGTGCCTCCCTGGGGAATGGTGATGTCAGACACGACGAAGCCGTCGCCTGCCATTGCACGGCTGGCTGCGAAGAGCACTGCCAGTGCGGTCATAATCATTTTTTTCATATTTCTATTAGTTTATTTGTTGGTTGTATTAGTTTTTACTGAGGATCCAACTCAAATGGCATTCTTGACTTGGCGTCTACCGGGCTGCCGCCGAGGATGAGGTTGGCGATGCTGATGATGTCGGTCACGTTAACTGAGCCGTCGCCGTTCATGTCAGCAGCGAAGGAATCGAACGAGCCTGATGTGTCGCCGAGGATGTAGTTGGCCACGCTGATGATGTCGGTCACATTGACTGAACCGTCTTTGTTGGCGTCGCCAATCTCTGCCTCAACCAGCGTCACCTTGCCTGACACGTTGAAAGGCTTGATTTCAAGTGCGGAGGGCTCGGTCAGGACGGTGTTGAGGACTTGCACTTCGTAGTCGCCGTTGGCCAGTTCATCGGAGATGTTCACCTCAAGGCTGATGATGTTGCCGCTGTTGCCCTTCACGGTTTCGCCGATGCCGTAAGCCAGCACGCGTGCTTTGCCGTCAACGAGGGAGACCATCACGGTCATGCCGTTCAGGCGGCTGCTCTTGGTGAACTTGGGCTTGCCGCTGCCGTCAAGGCTGAAGCTCATGCCCGCTGGCAACTGAACGTCGAACTGCACGCCGGCAAGCGCGTCCTCGTTATTCAGGTCTACCTTCAGCGTGGTCTTGCCGCCGCTGATGCCCTTGCTGTCCTGGAGGGACAGCTTGTTGTGGATGGCTTTGCCGTTCTCGAGAATCTCCAGCTCGAAGTCGCTGATGATGACCCAATGATCTCTTCCCATCTCTTCCGTGTTGCGCACTCCGATGGTCAGCACATTGTCAACTACTTCCACATCAAGCGAATCCATATAGTATCCTGCATCGAAATAAGCACGAACAGCTTCCTGATTGTTTGGAGCATACAGTCCATTATAAGAAAAAACGCTGCCGACACCTAAGTGGGTCTCAGTCGCTCCCTTCCACATGTTCTGGAGTGTCTTCACTGAGTTGTTGGCATAGACCACAGCAGATGCATTGTCTGTGCCACCAAAATAGCCACTGCCATAGTCGCCCGGACGGTGGAAGCCTTTCCACTTCAGACGATAGAGACCATTAGGAACGCCGACGATGCGCTGGCTCATGTTGAAGTTTTGCTGGAAGAACTCAACCGTTTCATACAGTGTATTGTCTGCCACGCCCTCTGAGATTGATGCGCCCAACCAGCCTTGCGGCGTATTGTCTTCGAAACGAGGGTTGCTGATAAGAACGGTCATGTCAACAGGCTGTCCTTTCTTTGGCATGCCGAGCTGAGCGTTCAGCAGTACAATCATGTCTTTCACTTCCTGATAAGCGGCATCTGCCTGGTCGTACAGTTTCTCTGCATTGGCAAGCAGCTCTGCATTCACTTCAGATGCCTTCTTCATGCGCTCCATGGCATCATAGAGCTGATGCTTTGCCATGATAACATCGCCCTCTTCCTTAGAAACCACCAGCCAGCGGCAGCAGGCATTCGGATCGTCTGTCAAGATTACGTCATCATGCGTGTCCAGTTCCTTCTCTTGCTCGTAGTCATAGTCCTTTCTTGTTGGGACATTGCCCAGCACCAAGGTTTCATTTGCCGCATTGGAGATGATGTAACCGCCTTCTGGAGCAGGAGCAAAGAGCCAAGAAGCGCAACCGTTATTGTTATAGTCTGTAAATACACAATTAGTCCAGTCATCCAAGAAGAGTTTCTGTTCAAATCTTGTCCCTTCATAGAAGAACACTTCCCATGCGCCCTCTTCGTTCTGAGTCAACTTGAGCGGCGCGCCCAGTTCTGACAGAACGGACTGAGCACCATAAGAATTGCCAGCATTCAGGAAGGCTCCAGTCTCTATATTATACAGATAGACGGTGTCTTCGCTGCTCACCAGTTCAGAAGCGGCTGGTGCAGGAGGCATGCCATTGATGTAAGAGAGCTTGAAGTTGTCGAGAGCAATCCATCTGACGTTGGAGTTCTCAACATGAAGACCGAGCTTCACGTCCTTCGCAGTCAGCACCTCCAGATCGAGTGTCACATGCTCAGGCTTCCCATCGGCTGTAGAGATGGCAATCTTCTGGTTGTTCATCACCAGCGAAACGCCCTCGACATCCGGATTGGATGGATCCTGGGTGGTAGCCAGCACGTCAATCTCAATGCGGTAGTGCCCGGCTGGAAGACCTGTCAGCGTCTGTGTCATCTCGCAGTCTTCCAGATGTCTATACGACCATCGCTCCAGGAACTTGTTGATGGTGACATCTCCATTCACATAATCTTCATAATCCTGAACATGCGCATTCACGGCACTGTCAATCTTCTCTCCTGTGTAGAACACATCCCATCCTATCGCTTCATGGTCGAAGTAAGGGTTCTTGATGAAGGCTGTCACTTCTGTGTTCTTTGCAAGAGAGACCTTGCCGGCAAAGTTCTTCACGGCAGCCTTGATGGCGTCAATCTGTCCGACGATGCCGACATAAGAAGTCATGGTGTCAACCTTGGCAGCTGCCAAGCCGAGCGTTTCGTTCAGCTCGTCCTTTGCGGCTCCGTCTGCCAAGCCGGCAGCGAATTCATTGATGCCGGCAAGCTCGTCAGCAAAGACGCTGCGCATCCATCCAATCTTGCTCAGGTCAGAGATGTTGTAGTATCCATAGTGAATGAAATCACCCGCGCTGCCCTCTGGAATGTCGAAATAGCATCTGGTGTACTGGTCGCCCTTGCCAAAGAGGGTTGAAGGGTTAGTCAAATGCAGAAAAGGCATCTTCACATACGTCAGCTGGTTGCAGCCTTCGAACATGCCCCATGTCGTGTTTGCATCCCACCAGCCGCGAGCAAGATTAGAGGGAAGCGACACCCTTGTCAGGTTTGTACAATACTTAAAAGCATAAGGGTCAATAAAAAGTGGTGAACTGTTGCCCTCCTCGAAAGTGACAGATTCCAGTGAGTAGCAATATGAGAATGCTCCTATCCCGATTGCTGTCACGCCAGATGAAATGGTGATGGAAGTCAGAGATGTACAATAAGTAAAGGCCCAATCCCCTATGCTTGTCACGCTGGATGGGATGGTGATGGAAGTCAGGGATGAACAACTATCAAAGGCACTATAACCAATGCTTGTCACGCCAGATGGAAGGGTGATGGAAGTCAGGGATGAACATAAGTAAAAGGCATAAATCCCTATGCTTGTCACGCCAGATGGAATGGTGATGGAGG
>CAJGCU010000041.1 GCA_904501945.1 uncultured Bacteroidaceae bacterium | reverse complement strand
TTGTCGATTCCTCTTCACTTGCGCAACGCTCCGACGAAGCTGATGTCGCAGCTTGGCTATGGCAAGGACTACAAGTATGCTCATGCCTATGAGGGGCATTTCGTGAAGCAGCAGTTCCTGCCTGACGGGGCTACGGCTGAGCGCTTTTGGCATCCGCAGGAGAATGTGTCGGAGAATAAGCTGAATGAGCGGATGAGGATGCTGTGGGGTGATAGGTTCGGGAAGTGATGAGGTGTAGTTGAAAGAAAGCAATTTAAATGGGAAAATGAGGGTGTGGAAACCTTCGTTTTTTACAAATGTAAAATCCTTATACAAAATTAAATGCTTTGTGTGAGGATTTTTATTTTTTTATGAAAAAGAAGAATGAAAATTTGGAAATAAAGTAAGTTTTTTGATATCTTTGTAGCGAGAATATATGATAAAGTGAGAAGCTAACCTGAAGGTTGGCAAAATTGTTTGTTTAATTTAATTAAATTCAAGAATTGAATGATGAAGGATGAGGAATTTGCCCCGTTCAATTTCCCTATTGAGGACAAGACTAAGAAGGTCATTAAAGTGATTGGTGTGGGTGGCGGAGGAGGCAACGCTGTACACCACATGTTGGACGAGAAAGTCAAGGATGTGACTTTTATGGTGGTTAACACCGACAGCCAGGTGCTGAAGGCGAACAAGGTGCCTAACAAGATTCAGTTGGGCGATGGGCTTGGTACGGGCGGAAACCCGGAGCTGGGACGTGAGATTGCAGAAAAATGTCTGCCGGAAATCAACTCGATGTTTGATGATAACACGGAAATGGTGTTCATCACGGCTGGCATGGGAGGCGGAACGGGAACGGGCGTGGCTCCTGTGATTGCGCGTGCTGCGAAGGAAAGGGGCATCCTGACTGTGGGTGTGGTGACGCTGCCTTTCAAGATGGAAGGGAAGAAGCGTATTGAGAAGGCTCTGGTGGGTATGGATGAACTGAAGAAGTATGTGGACTCGTGGATTGTCATCAACAATGAACGTCTGCTGGAGAATGAGCAGTATGCGGAACTGACTTGGGAGGCCGGAATGAAGATGGCTGATGAAGTGCTGACAGTGGCTACGAGAACGGTTTCGGAGATTATTACGGAGCACGGAAAGATAAACCGAGACTTGAGGGATGTGTGTACCGTGATGCAGGACGGAGGGGCTGCTGTGGTGTCTTTGGCAAAGGCAAGCGGCGAGAAGCGTATCTTCAAGGCGATGTCGGCGGCTTTGAACTCGCCTCTGGTGTCGAATATGAACAAGCGGAAAATCAGACGATTGCTGTATATTGTGTATAGTGGTGACAAGGCACCTGCCATGATGTCTGAACTTCAGGAAATCAATGAGTTTATGGAGGGGATGAACGAGAATGTCGAAGTGCTTTGGGGACATTATCATGACAGCACGCTAGAGGACGAAATCAAGGTGTCTCTTATTGCCACGGGGTTTGACCCTGACGAAGTGGAAGGGGATGTGAGGAGCGATGCCGGGCAGCGTTACAAGAAGTTGTATGATAAATATTACAATGGAGATAACGCTGTGAAGAATGTCTTGCCTAAGCCTGGAGACGACGATGGGAATGTGAATGTCTCTAAGGGCGGGGGTGACGATAGCAAGGAACCGAATTTTCTCCATGTGCTGATTCAGAAATTGAATGACTTTACAGAGGAATAGATTCTTGCCATTGCGAAAAAACAAATGGTTGGGGGCAATATCTTGTTTGTAGGATGATTTTTTCGTTGTTCGGCAACGAAAACTTGTGCTCTTTCCTCTTACTTATCTAAATTTTTCATACCTTTGCACCGTTTTTGCGCGTATGCGCGTGAAATATTTTAGATAGGCAAAAGAAATTTTAAAAAAAATTACGATATGAACATTTCATACAAATGGTTGAAAGAGTACGTTGACTTCGACATGACGGCTGAAGAGGTGGGCAAGGCGCTCACCAGCATGGGCTTGGAAGTCGAGGCGGTGGAAGAGGTGCAGAGCATCAAGGGCGGACTGGCAGGACTGGTGGTTGGCCAGGTTCTGACGTGTGAGCCTCATCCAGATAGTGACCACATGCATGTGACGACTGTCGACGAGGGCAATGGAGTGGTGCAACAGATTGTCTGTGGCGCACCTAATGTTGCCGCTGGCCAGAAGGTGATTGTGGCTCAGCTGGGCTGCAAGCTGTATGATGGTGACAAGGAGTTTGTCATCAAGAAGAGCAAGCTGCGCGGTGTAGAGTCGAACGGCATGATTTGTGCTGAAGATGAGATTGGCGTGGGCAATAGCCACGATGGCATCATCGTGTTGCCTGAGGATGCTGTGGTGGGCACTCCTGCTGCTGAATACTATGGATTGGAAAGCGACTATGTGATTGAGGTGGACATCACACCTAACCACTCTGACGCTTGTTCGCACTGGGGTGTGGCTCGAGACTTTTATGCTTATCTGAAGCAGAATGGTTTTGAGACAGAGTTGCATCGTCCTTCTGTGGATGACTTCAAGGTGCAGAACAATGATTTGAAGATTGACGTGACAGTGGAGGCTGGTGAGGCTTGTCCGCGCTATTGCGCTGTAACGGTGAAGAACTGCGAGGTGAAGGAAAGTCCAAAATGGCTGAAGGACAGATTGACTGTGATTGGTCAGCGTCCAATCAACAATATTGTCGATATCACCAACTATATCATGATGGCGTATGGCCAGCCGTTGCACTGCTTTGATGCCGACATGGTGAAAGGTGGCAAGGTGGTGGTGAAGACTATGCCTGAAGGTACTCCGTTCATTACGCTCGATGGTGAAGAACATAAGCTTTCTGAGCGCGATCTGGCTATCTGCAACGCAGAGGAGCCTATGTGTATTGCCGGCGTGTTTGGAGGAAAGGGTAGCGGCACTTATGAGACTACAAAAGATGTGCTTTTCGAGAGTGCATATTTCAATCCGACATGGATTCGTAAGAGCGCACGTCGTCATGGCCTTCAGACGGATGCGAGTTTCCGTTTTGAACGTGGCATCGACCCTGCGGGTCAGATTTATGCTTTGAAGCGTGCTGCGATGCTGGCGCAGGAGCTGGCAGGCGGCGAGATTAGCATGGAGATTGTTGACGTGAAGAATGATATGCTTCCGCAGGATGCCATTATTGATGTGGAATACCAGTATGTGGCTGACCTCATTGGAAAGGATTTGGCGATAGAGACACAGCAGGGCATCCTGACAAGTCTTGGCTTTGAGATTCTGAAGAGTGACAGTGTGATGATGCAGGTGAAGGCTCCAGCTTTCCGTGTGGATGTAAAGAAGCCTTGTGATGTGGTGGAAGAGATTCTGCGCATTTATGGCTATAACAATATTGAGATTCCTTCACAGGTGCGTTCTTCGCTCACAACTAAAGGTGATCAGGACAAGAGTAATAAACTGCAGAACATCGTGGCTGAGCAGCTCGTGGGATGTGGCTTCAACGAAATTCTGAACAATTCGCTTACGAAGGTGGCATATTATGAGAATGGACAGCAGGTTTATCCTATCGAGAATTGTGTGAAGCTGATGAATCCGCTGAGCCAGGACTTGGCTGTGCTTCGTCAGACACTCCTTTTTGGAGGTTTGGAGTGCATCAGTCGTAACAGCAATCGCAGAATGCCTGACTTGAAGTTCTTTGAGTATGGTAATTGCTATCGCTTTGATGCCGAGAAGAATCAAGAGAAGGTTGACGAGGAAGGCAATGTGCTTAAGGCCAGCGCTGAATCGTCAAAGAAGATTCTTGCTGCTTATAGCGAAGATTGCCATCTAGGTCTTTGGCAGACAGGTAAGCGTGTGAATGGCAACTGGGCTCATGCTGACGAGGAGAGCACAGTGTATGAGATGAAGGCATATGTGCTCAACATCCTGAAGCGTCTGGGCGTGCCTTTCGGCGCACTGGTGTTTGGCGAAGCGAAGAGCGATGTGTTCTCGGCTGCAACAACTATTGCGCAACGTGGCGGAAAGACTATTGCTGAATTTGGTATCGTGACAAAGAAGGTGGCCAAAATGTTTGACATCGAAGCTCCGGTCTTTTATGCTGACATCAACTGGACTAATTTGATGAAGCTCATCAAGAAGGTGACAGTGTCTTACTACGAACTCTCTAAGTTCCCTGCTGTGAGCCGTGACTTGGCGCTGCTGGTAGATGAGGGAGTGCAGTTTGCTCAGATTGAAGCTGCAGCTTATCAGGCAGAGAAGAAGCTGCTGAAAGAGGTGAAGCTCTTTGACGTTTATGAAGGAAAGAACCTTGAGGCAGGAAAGAAGTCTTATGCTGTAAACTTTACGCTTCAGAGCGAAGAGAAGACGCTGAACGATAAAGCTATTGAGGCTGTCATGAACAAGATTGAGCAGAACATCTGCAAGTCAACAGGAGCAACTGTTCGAGGAAAGTGACATGACGAAATACCAAGTATATCAGTATCTGTACTATGCGCTGATTGTGCTGTGGATTGTGCAGATTGTTGTGGGAGGATTTAATGAGTTTCTCATCATTCCAACCTTTTGCTTGGTCGTTTGCTATTATTTAATGAAGAAAAATAAGAATAATCAATAATTTAGAAGAAAAAGAGAAATTATGGGACGCGCATTTGAATTCCGTAAAGCAAGAAAAATGAAGAGATGGGGTAATATGGCGAAGACTTTCACACGTCTTGGCAAGCAGATTGCTATTGCTGTGGCTGAAGGTGGTCCAGACCCAGACAACAACGCACACCTTCGTGCTGTCATTGCGACTTGTCGTCATGAGAATATGCCAAAAGATAATGTCGACCGTGCGATTAAGAACGCTATTGGAAAGGATAAGTCTGCCTGGAAGAGTGTGACATACGAAGGATATGGTCCTCATGGAGTTGCAGTTTTTGTTGATACGCTGACAGATAACACTACTCGTACTGTAGCTGACGTGCGTTCAGTTTTCAACAAGTTCAATGGCAATATGGGTACTACAGGTTCTCTTTCGTTCCTCTTTGACCACTACAGCCAGTTCACTTTCAAGAAGAAGGAGGGCCTTGATATGGATGAATTTATTCTTGAGGCTATTGAGTATGGCGTGAACGATGAGTTTGACGAGGAATACGATGAGGAGAAAGACGAAACTACTATTACAGTATATGGTGACCCAAAGTCTTTTGCGCAGATTCAGAAGTATCTCGAAGACAATGGTTTCGAAATCACTGGAGCAGAGTTCACTTATGTGCCTAACGACTTGAAGGAAGTTACAGACGAACAGCGTGAGACTATTGATAAGATGGTAGAGCGTCTTGAAGAGTTTGATGACGTGCAGAATGTTTATACAAACATGAAGTAAGACTCATGAAGACGGTATACGAGACTTCTGGCACGTGTTCAAGAGCAATCATGCTTGACGTTGATGATGCGACAGGAATTGTCAACGAAATCCAGTTTGTAGGCGGCTGTATGGGTAATACTTGCGGCATTGCTCAGCTTGTGAAAGGTATGCAGGCAGGGGAGGTCGTTAAACGTTTGGAGGGAATCCGTTGTGGCAGCAAGCCCACGAGTTGCCCCGACCAGTTGGCTGTTGCTTTGAAGAAACTGGCTGGAAAGTAGGTATGGGAATATGCTCAATATAATTCGGATTTATATAAATGTACACGCGCATAGTCAAATTCGTTCTCAGCTTCTCTTTTTTGTTCATTCTTGTCTCATGCCGCGAATCCATGCATGAGCGTTTTAAGCGTGAGGCACGAGAATATACAGAACAAAATTGTCCTTGCAGTATGGGCGATGGTATGACAGTTCTTGATAGCATGGTATATGCTGAAAAATCGTCTTTGGGCGAATGGGCTATTCATTATTCAGTATTTCTGAATGAAGAACAGAAAAAAGAACTGATGTCGAAAAAAGATGAATTGGAACGTCTTAATCTGAAGTTCGTTCAGAATTCACCCATTTTCATCAAGCAGAAGGAGGCTGGCATAGATTTTGCATTCATGTATTATGATGCAGAGACGAAAACGAAAATGCTGGAATGTCGATATACAAAGAAGGATTACGAATGAGGTAGTCCTTCTTTTTTTCTTTTTTCATGTATTTTTTCAGGATGTATCGTTCCTGAATTTTATTATGAGAAGTTAAATTGATGGATGGTGTAGCGTAATTACGATAGAAGGTAAGGCGTAATTGTGATAGAAGGTGCATTATATTGCTATAGCTGCAGTATGGTAATCTGTTTCGGTAACTTTTCTCAAGAAAAGCTAATAGATGACTTCGTTCATGCGTATGTCGTGGGGTTCGCAAGGTATGGAGTCTATTATCTGAAAAGGGAAGGATAGGCCGATGAGAGGACAATGAAGCTTGGGAAGAAGCCTATCATAGAATCCTTTGCCTCGTCCCAGTCGTTCTCCCTGTTTTGTGAATGCCATTCCAGGGATAATGGCAAGGTCGATTTGAGAATAGTTTGTGAATAGAGGCCCTTGAGATTCTTGTATGCCAAAAGATTCTGAGGTTCTGAATGTTTGTTCGTCAATGTATTTGTGGAGTTCGAGTTCTGTTCCGACAATAGTGGGAAGCAGGACTTTCTTGCCCTCAGCAGCCAATGCCTGGATGAGCAGATGAGTATCTACTTCGTCAGGTAGAGAGTGGTAGAGGAGAACTGTTTGGCAGTTCTCCTCTTGATGTATTCGTTTAAGCAATGATTCTGTTGCTTTTTGGCTTAGTGCAGACAACTCCTCTCGGGTGTGCTGTTTTTTAAGCATCCGCATTAGGTGTCTTGTTTCTTGTTTGGTCATCAAGCGTGGGTTTTGTCTTTTTTGCTTTGAAAAGTTCTATTGCTTTTTTCAAGGTTGTATCGTCATGATTTAGATACTGCACATAGTCGTTCATTTCCAGCATATTGTAAATGATACTACCATAAACGGCTTGCTCAAAAAGATGCTGTGACTTGAGAATCATGTTGTTGCGGCGTTTAATACCTTTCTTGTCAGCGTAACGTATGAATTGGTCAACAACCTTCTGTTTGCGCAGATGTTTCTCCAGTTCTGCTGCATTTTTGAAAGCGTTAAGTTGCTCTCTGTTGTTGTCCGTATATTCAAAGCAGAATTGTGCAATTGTTCCTTTAACGGCACATTCTGTGTAATAGGGTGTGATGGCTGAGGTATCTTCAGCTACGAAATAGTCTGGCATGATTCCTCCTCCTCCGTATACGGTACGTCCAATGCTAGTCGTGTATGCTTCGCCTGTCTGATGTATACTGTCCTGATGGAAGAATTCACCTCGTTCATAGCGTGTGACGAGGTCCATCTCGTACTCTTTAGGTTGTCCTTTTACGTATGGTTTCTGAATGCATCTGCCAGAAGGAGTATAATAGCGGGCAATGGTGAGATGGATGAGTGACCCGTCGGAAAACTCTATAGGTTGCTGTACAAGACCTTTGCCAAATGAACGGCGGCCCACGATGATTCCTCTGTCATTGTCCTGAATGGCTCCAGAGAAAATTTCTGATGCCGATGCTGAAGTCTCATCAATGAGGACTATGACAGGAAGATTCTGATAAGAGCCACGTCCATCACTTCTAAATTCCTCTCTGCGAGAACGGCGTCCTTGTGTATAGACAATAAGGCGGTCTTTAGGTAGGAATTCATTTATCATCTGAATGGCAGCGGAGAGATAGCCTCCTCCGTTTCCACGCAAATCTATAATGAGTCCTTTGAACCCTTCCACTTCAAGTTCTGCTAAAGCGATGAGCAGTTCCGCATAGGTCGTTTCGCCAAAATTCTTAATCTTTACATAACCTAGGTCCTTGTTAATCATGTATGTGGCATCAATACTTTTCAGCGGAATGTCTCCTCTGACAATAGTGAAAGAGAGTGGCTCTTTATGTCCATAGCGCTGGACACTAATCTTTACTTCAGTACCTTTTTCTCCTTTAAGTCTGCGCATGGTCTCCTCGTTCGTGACGATTTTACCTACGTAAGGCTCATCGTCTACTGCAACAATCTTATCTCCAGCCAAGAGCCCAACTTTTTCAGAAGGACCGCCTTTGATAATTCCTGTTACACGCACCGTATCTTCACGTATGACGAATTGTACGCCTATGCCGCTAAAAGAGCCTTTCAAATCTTCATTTGCCGCCTGGGCATCCTTGGCTTTGATGTAGGTGGAATGAGGGTCAAGCTCTTCAAGAATCTTTGGCATTGATTGCTCCACGATGTTGGCAATGTTGATAGTGTCAACATATTGGTCATCAATGATATGCAGCAAGTCGTTGAGCTTATTGGATGACGTGTTGATGATATTCAGCCTGTTTCCTGCAAAACGGTTGGCAAAGAATGTGCCTATGATGATGCCTGCAATGACACTTACTGCAATGATGATAGGCACCCAACGGTTGTTTCTGTTCACGTTATTGCTCATTTGATTCATCGGGATTTATGTATTCAACATCAATTCCTGCACGTTCCAGCAGCTTGAGTCCATCGTCAAGTCTGTATTTCTCAGAATACACGACACGTTTAATTCCTGCTTGTATGATGAGCTTAGCGCATTCAATGCAAGGAGATGCCGTGACATACATCGTTGCACCATCACTGGAATTATGTGAGCGTGCAAGTTTTGTAATGGCATTTGCTTCAGCATGAAGTACGTATGGCTTGGTTGTATTGTTTTCATCTTCGCAAACGTTTTCAAATCCTGATGGGGTTCCGTTGTAACCATCTGATATGATGGCTTTGTTCTTGATGACCAGAGCGCCAACTTGTCTGCGTTGGCAATAGGAGTTTTCTGCCCAGATACGCGCCATGCGTATGTAGCGACAGTCGAGTTTATGTTGTTTTTCGTCCATTTTAATTATATATTTTGCTTCGTGAACTGCCAAATAGTACAATATTTTGATTGTCTTCTTTGATACTGAGAAAATCAGCGCCACTATTGTAGGAGCTTGCAGAAGATATTATATTAAAAATCTGTTTGTCAAATATTGTTTGTGTGTTGGGTTTTTGTTTAATGTTCATCAAGATTGTTTGTTCCTTTCCGTTTGCAGCCCATGTGCCAGAAAAAAACACGCCTTCAGAAAGTACACCTGTAAATGTTCCAGCTGAAAAACTGATATAATAGGCTCTTTCTCCTGCATCAGTGTAGAAATTTTTAATGTCGCTGTTCAGTTTCATGCCATTGATGGTTGCTCCATTCATATACCATGTCCTTCCAATGAAGATTTCTTCAATATCATCTTCGTTGCTGCATGCCGTGAGGGCGAGAAGGCTGAAATATATATAGAAAATATTTTTGATGAAGCGCATATTTCTTTTTTTTGTTTTCTTATCAGGTTATTTGATGCCGTTACGATGCAAGAGTGCATCAATTGTAGGTTCTTGTCCGCGGAATCGTTTGTATAGTGTCATGGGATGTTCTGTACCTCCCTTCGACAAGATGTTGTCACGGAAACTTTGTGCTGTTGCCTGGTCGAAGATTCCTCTTTCTTTAAAGAATGAGAAAGCATCAGCATCTAATACTTCAGCCCATTTGTAACTGTAATAGCCAGCGGAATAGCCTCCAGACATGATGTGAGAGAATTGTGTAGTCATGCAAGTGCCTTCCACTTCAGGGAGAACCATAGCGCGTTTCCATGCTTGACGTTCG
The DNA here is from genome assembly GCA_904501945.1 of uncultured Bacteroidaceae bacterium. GTDB lineage: Bacteria > Bacteroidota > Bacteroidia > Bacteroidales > Bacteroidaceae > Minthosoma. The sequence goes on along the minus strand of CAJGCU010000041.1, from coordinate 9,891 downwards.
AATTCAATCAGAGAAGTATTGAAATTCTCCGTTAGCGTATAGAATGCCATGTCAAGAAGCCCGAAGCAGACCTGTCTCATGCAGGCATAAGCTGCATTGAAGTTGCGGCTTTGGGTAATTCTGTCAATAAGCTCTTGTGGAATTTGTTCTCCTGTTTGGTAATGTACAGCAAAAGTGTTCAGGAAATCTTTCTCTATACTATAATTTTCCATAAACTGAGAAGGCAGTTCCACAAAGTCCCAATAGACATTTGTGCCAGACAATGAACTGTAAGTAGTATTAGCAAAAATTCCATGAAGAGAATGCCCAAATTCATGCAGGAACGTCTCTACTTCGTCAAGCGTTAGCAATGCTGGCTTGTTTTCTGTTGGTTTAGAAAAATTCATTACAATAGATACTTGTGGACGAGAGTTTGTACCATCCTTGCTTTTCCATTGTTCTTTGAAAGAAGTCATCCATGCGCCAGACTTTTTAGATGTACGAGGATGAAAATCACAGAAGAACAGAGCTAAAGGTGTTCCATCTTTGTCGATTACATCGTATACGTCCACATCGGGATGATAGACTGGTGCATCTGTGTTTTTACGGAAAGTGATGCCGTAAAGTTTCGTTGCTAGGCCAAACACGCCCTCTTTTACTTTGGAAAGTTGGAAGTAGGGACGTAACATTTCGCTGTTAATGTTGAATTTCCTTTCTTTCAGTTTATTGGAGTAGAAAGAAAAGTCCCATGGCATGAAACGCCTAGGGTCACTCTCTGAAAGCGTAGAAGGGTCGATGTCATTATCTTCGTAGTACAAATCTTCAACTTCCTTCACCTCTGCTAATGCTGTTGGCATATATGCGTCAATCAGGTCATTCAGTAGCTTATGTACATTGGGCGTATTCTCTGCCATACGTTGCGACAGGGCATAGTCTGCGTAGGTCTCGTAGCCAAGCATCTGAGCAAGTTCTCGATGTAGATTGACAATTTTCCCGACAATAGCGATATTATTGTTCTCATTGTCGTGGGTACACATAGTGTTGTACGCCATGTACATCTTCTGTCTTAGATTTCGCTTGGCAGAGTAGGTGAGGAATGGAATGTACGAAGGTGCTTGAAGCGTGAAAACATAACCTTCTAAGTTCTTTTCCATAGCAGTTTGGCGTCCTAAGTCTATTGCGCTTTCAGGTAGTCCTTCAATGTCTTCTTGATTACTTAGGTGCATGAAGAAGTCATTAGTGTCTTTAAGTTTGTTCTGCGAGAATTGGAGTGACATTACGCTCAGTTCTGCTGATATCTGTCTAAATTTCTCTTTCTTCTCGTCAGGCAAATTGGCACCATGTCGAACAAATCCATTATAGCAATTCTTGAGGAGCATTTGCTGTTCTGCATTCAGTCCCCCAAAATCATTTTCAGCATACATTTCATATACCTTCTTTACTTTTTGGAAAAGTCCTTCGTTCAGAGTTATATTGTTAGAATGCTCTGAAAGGATTGGAGACATCTTTTGTGCCAGTTCATCCAGAAAGTCTGTCGTTTCTGCGCTGAGCAGATTGAAGAAAACCTCAGTCACTCTGCCCAGCAGTTCTCCTGTATTCTCAAGTGCTTCAATCGTGTTTTCGAATGTTGGCGCTTCGGGGTTATTGACAATTTTTGCAATTTCTTTGTCTTCTTCCTCTATGCCTTTCAACATAGCTGGTTCGAAGTCCGTTTCTGCTATTTTGTCGAAAGGTATGTATTTGTATGTTGTATAGAATGGATTCATCTGGTATGTTTTTTAATATAAATCTTTTATATTCTTGATAAGAAGCATATTACGTTGCAATGAAACGAGTCCTTGTTGTTGTAGTAGGTTCAGAATCTTGGAAACATTGAGTCGTGTTTCGTGAATGATGGCGGCAATATCTGTCATCTTGGTGTGTATCTCTTTTTGCCCTTTTCCGATAGAAGAGTGAGACAGGATGAATTTCACCAATTTGTTCCTGATGTTATCATCTGGAAACTCGCATAGCAGCTTTTGTGTTTGCTGATAGCGATTGCAAATGATGTTCAGAAGGTTTATTTTGATGATATGATTGGTCATCAGGTGTTTCAGGACTATTGATTTGTCAATCGTCAGTGTACATCCATCTGTCTTAAAGAAATAAGTGCGGGAGTATTTTTGGAACATGCCGAACATGTTGTAAGGTTCGATGACGCCAATAGGCGAAAGTTGCTCTGTCAGTGTAAATTGTCCTTGAGAATCTCTGTATTCTGATGCAATTTCTCCGTTGATAATATAGATGAGCCCTCGGCATGGATCGTCTTGCATGACAATTTCGTCTCCAGCCTGATAGTTGATAAAGTCCAGTCGTATACGCGACATGATATCCTCTATCTCTTTATGTGTAAGTCCTTGAAAAATAGGTAGCTGGAGAATTTTTTCAAACATTGTCAATTCCATACGCAAAGTGAGATGTTTAGTTTATTTTACGATGAGGTTGTTAAGGTTTTCTGTATGCCATTTCTCCATTTCTCCGTTTTCGTTAGAGTAGATGAAGAATGCCATCAGGCCATGCTTCTCATTCAGAATTTTTTGTGCTTCTTCCAAACCTAACACCATGAATGCTGTAGCATAGGCGTCAGCAGTGGCACAATCCTGCGCCAGCACAGTTGAAGACAGGATATTATGCTGAATGGGATATCCTGTTCGGGGGTCTATGGTGTGTGCGAATTTCTTTCCGTCTTTTTCGTAATAGTTCCTATAGTTGCCTGATGTCGCCATTGACAATTGTGTTACTTGTATGATTTCTTCAATCTCATTACTAGTGCTTGTCGGGTCATCTTTAGGCGTGTTGATGCCTATTCTCCAGAGTTCGCCTTGCGGATTGGTTCCTCTTACACGAATTTCGCCGCCAATTTCGACCATGTAATTTTTGATGCCTTTGCTTTCAAGGTATTTGCCTGCGGCATCAACGCCGTATCCTTTTGCGATGGCGCTGCAATCTAGCATGAGTTGAGGCGCCTCTTTTTCTATTTTGCCATTTACGAGGCGTACTTTTTGGTATCCGATGAAGGGCAGGATGCTGTCCACCTTTGTCTCGTTTACATTATCTATGTTCTTGAATCCAAATCCCCAAAGATTGACAAGCGGCGCTACCGTGATGTCGAATGCTCCGTTGGTGACATTAGACACTTCTTGGGCAAGAAGAAATACCTCTGTAAACATCGAGTCGGTGTTCATGCTGGTGTTTTCGTTGATGGCTGTGATGACCGAACTTTTATTGAAAGGAGAAAGCGACTGGTCCACCTGTTTCAGCACCGCGTTTATTCCCTCTTGCAGATTTTCTGTTGATTGGTAGGTTATATGGTAGAAAGTGCCAAAGATGCTACCCTCGTTATGCTGCGTATCTTTTGCCTCCCATTGGGGGTGAGCAGACATTGAACTTTTTCCACGTTGAGGCTGATTGTTTCTGAATATATAAATAGTTCCTATGATGAGCAAGATGAGCAGAGGCCATCCCCACCATTTGATTTTATGTGGTGCATAAGGGTCAAATTTAGGCTGCTGCTTTTTTTCTTTCTGTATATCTTGCTGCTTTTCTTCTTGATTTTCCATAACTGATATGCCTTTTTATTCTTCTGTAACGATTTCTTCATGGGTGCTTTCCGCATTTTCATTTTCCTGAGGATACTCTTGCAAGTCTCTTACCTCTATGCTTAGACCCCTCTTGTGGCTTTTTTTCTTGCCCCAGTTCAAATCGAAGATGAGGCTATAAGTACCTCCCCAGCAAGTAGAGTTGGTGGTGTACCCGTAGCCTGGTATGCAACTGGGTTTTGCAAGTTGATTCTTGGTGGACGACAGCTCGCTCTTATATCTTACAGCCCATCCCATGTGGAAGTTCTTGTAGATTTTAACCTCAATGCCTACAACCAGTTCAAGCCATTGGCTGGTGCAGTCAATTCCTTTGTGACTGAAAGATTCGCTCCCGCCCCATATAGGGTCAGACATCGCAGGACCTGCAATGTCATATTTGAACTTGGATATGCCGTATCTTGCACCCAGATAGAGCCTGTTGTCCTGAAACTTGTCTTTTAGCATATTGATGTCGAGTCCCAATCGTGCGTAAGGCGCTTTAACCTTGCATGCGATTTTAGTGTTGTAGTCCTCCTTCTCGCACATTCCGTAACCTGCCTCTACAATAGGGAAGAACGTGTTTTTCAGGTTGAGGCGCAATGCTGCTTCTGCGGTGCCGTAGTCAGACAGGAAGTAGGCCGCGGGACCGTAGGCATCTACCGACAGCGTGAATCCCTGAAAGAAAACAAGCTTTTCTTTCTCCTCCTCAATGGCTATGTATTTCGTTGGCTTAGGCGCTTCGCCTGGCATTAGTGGCTGCGTTGTTGGCTCTTGGGCAGCCATCTGTATCCATGTCATCAGTGCCGCCATGACCATGATGATATGTATGATAGTCTTTCTTGCCATGTTAGTTCTTTGTGTAGTGCATATCGAGTTCATTCAACCACTCCGTTGAAGTAGATTTTGACGTTCTCTTCTCCTTCATAGTTGACTTGCGTGTTGCCGATTTCTATGCGGTCAATAGCGGCATCAGTCGCAGTGACAGCCTTCAGCGTATGGTAGCGGTAGGTACCGCATTCAGGCAGCTCGACATAAGGATAGCTTGTGTGTTCTATCTTGATGGTGTCCTTCAGCGAGATTCTTCTGTAAGAGAGAATTAGCGTGTCGCAAGTGTTGAAGAAACTCATTGGTAGCTTCATCTCGGCTGTGCTGTGTATCTTATTCAGCAGGATGGTGTCTTGCCTCTGCTGAGAGATGGTTTCCGTGTACCCTAACTTGACGAGCGACTTGTCCTGATAGTCTGTTATCACAGTCTGGCTTCCAAGCTTGCGGTAGGTATATACTGTCTTGTATCCGGGCAACAGCGTCGAAACCGTAATCGTGTCGTTGTACTCGATGGGCGTTCCTTCAGCGTCGTAGAATCCGTAGTTGCAAGTTACGTTATTCTCCAGAGGGCAGTTGTTTGAGTAGCATCCTGCCAGGAGCATGATACTCATACATGCAGCTGAGATAATGCTCTTATGTTTTATCATTCTATTCACTCCGATTGCAAATAATTAGAGTCTTTGTCCTGTTAGATTTCCTTCTCTACTTGATATTTGTTTCTTTCCTGGCTGTTGCGGCTGATGAGGTCACCCAAAAAGCCTGCCACAAAAAGCTGGGTGCCTAGAATCATTGTTGTGAGCGAAATGTAGAAATATGGGCTGTCGGTCACCAGCGCATGAGGCTCATTGCAATACAGCGCAATCAGTTTGCTTGCTCCCACACACACTACAGCGATGAAGCCGACAACGAACATGAGTGTGCCGATGAAGCCAAACATGTGCATGGGCTTCATGCCAAATCTACCGATGAACCAGAGGCTGATGAGGTCGAGAAAACCGTTCACAAAGCGGTTCATGCCCATGAATTTGCTCACGCCGTGCTGTCGTGCCTGATGGCGCACACGTTTCTCCCCAATTTTGGAAAATCCCGCATTTTTGGCTAGATAGGGTATGAATCTGTGCATCTCTCCATATACCTCAATGTGCTTCACCACATCCTTGCGGTAAGCCTTCAATCCGCAGTTGAAGTCATGCAGGTTATGGATGCCGCTCACCATACGGGTCGTTGCGTTAAATAGCTTTGTCGGGATTGTTTTCGACAGCGGGTCTCCCTGACTTCTGTTCATCTTGTATCCGCTAACCAAGTCGTATCCGCCGTTCTTTATCATTCCGTACAGTTCGGGAATCTCGTCGGGGCTGTCCTGCAAATCTGCATCCATCGTGATGACCACATCTCCCTCGGCCTTCTCAAATCCGTGGAACAAAGCGGGGCTCTTGCCGTAGTTGCGGCGGAACTTGATGCCGTGCACCTCGGGAAACTTATTGCTCAGTTCTTCAATCACATCCCACGAATGGTCGGTTGAACCGTCGTTTACGAAGATAACCTCATACGTGAAGTGATTTTCGTTCATTACGCGCTTAATCCACTCATACAATTCTGCTATCGATTCCTCCTCGTTGTAAAGAGGCACCACTACTGAAATATCCATATATGTGTTTTTTTTACTTTTTGATAACCTTTTTCAAATCAAACGAAGCTACCCATCCCACGATGAACGACATGACGATGCCAAACATGAAGTTGTTGTTGAAGAGTCCCAACGCCTTGTCAAATGCCGACATTCTTTCGATGTCCTTCAGTACATCTAGCATCTGCTTGTATTGTTCTTCCATGCCCATCTGCTGATAGACCGATGTCAGTTCTGGCATTGTAAACATATTGTTCAACTGCTCAAATAGCGAACCATCGTCGAGAAATTTGAAATAGGCGAATGTGGCTAATCCTGTCAGCAGACATGCATACATGAACATTGAGAATGAAAAAAACAGTCCTTGTATATAGCTCAATCTTTCGCCAATTATGAAAAGCTTCCTGTTTAGGCGCAAAGCCAGCATGAAGGGTAGCAGCAGGCTTGTTCCGACGAACAGTAGGCAGAGCATCATGAGCAGTCCGTTGTTATAGCTGATGCTCTCTACATAGCACAGGAACAGCAGTCCCCAGCTCAGCCCCAAAAAAGTGCCGTACTCCATCGAGTACGATCGGTATGTATAATTCGTTGTTGCCATTATTGTAATCTGATTTTTATCTGAAATTTTAATATTTTGACTTCACCTCTTCATAAAAATAAAATTCGCGCGTACGCACGAAAAACGTTACAAAGTTAGCTTTTTTTAGCGTATTAATCGAACGTTCGTTGTTTTTTATGGAAATTTCAAGATAAATTATCCTTTAAGGCTGTCTTTTCTTCCAATCTTGGCGGCAGATGTTTGGTTGATATGCCAGAGTTAAAAGAAGAAATGTTCGACTTTTTGCAAGAATGTTCTTGAATTAGAAGTGTGTTGACGGACATGAAAACGGTGTGCCCCATATCGATTTGTCGTTATGGGGCACACTGGCTTATCGATGTGGGGCACATCGGTTTTCATGCTGTTGATGCATTCAAATTGGGAGGGAATGGTGATGCCTTTCTTTTTTTTCAGTTGCCGCCGTGAACTTTGCAGGCATTCTTGCTGACAAAGTCTTTCCAGGAACAGAAACGGTGCTCCACTTCGGGTTTGCCCATCTGAATGAAGTGGCAGTAAGCTGCACCAAGGGCGTCGGTAGCATCACGCTGAATGTCCATGTCTTCGGCTTTGATTTTCAGCATCCGCTGGAGCATTCCCGCCACTTGCTCCTTTGAGGCAGACCCGTTGCCTGTGATGGCCACCTTGATTTTCTTAGGTTCGTATTCGGTTATGGGAATGTCGCGCATGATGGCTGCGGTGATGGCTACGCCTTGCGCACGTCCGAGCTTGAGCATCGACTGCACATTCTTGCCGTAGAAGGGTGCTTCGATAGCCATTTCGTCGGGTTTGTAGGCGTCGATGATGCTGGTGATGCGCTCGTGGATTTTGCCCAGCCGAAGGTAGTGGCTCTCATATTTCTTGAGTTCGATGACACCCATGGTGATGAGTTCGGCTTTGTTGCCGACGGCACGCAGCACTCCGTAGCCCATGACTTGGGTGCCAGGGTCAACGCCCAAAATGATTTTCTCTATGTGGGAAGTGGTTTTTGCCATGTTTCTTCTGCTGAAAAAAGAGAAGTTATTCTATAACTTCCATGATAGTGGGGAAGCCTACAACTTGATTGTTGAATAACTCTAACAGTTCGTCGTTAAGTCGTTTTCCATCAGATGAATACCATTGGTGAATTTGCGACATTTCTTCTGCTTCGAACTGAACGGAAAAGCATTCTGACTGCTCGTCTCGGTGTGAGAGTATGCGGCTCATTCTGGCATTCTTCATGAGACCTGACTGCTGTGCTTCAGGAATGTATTTTTCGTGCAAGTAAATAACGAGATTTTGAGCATCGTCGATGCTAGCTTGAAAAGTGGTGTTGTAGATGAACATGGCAGGAATGAAAAATGTGTTGTATTCCCTTTCTGAGCCGAATGGGGGACTCGAACCCCCGACCCACGCATTACGAATGCGTTGCTCTACCAACTGAGCCAATTCGGCAGGCAAATGCCTTTTGTTTGTGGTATCTTTTGTGAAAAGCGATGCAAAGGTAATACTTTTTTTTGTTATAAAGGTAACTTTTATCTAAATGTTTCTTAAATTTGCATATAATACAGCTTTAAAAGAAGGAGAAGGAAAAATGTCACAGAAAAAGACCCCGAAAAAAATTTTGCTTATCTGTATAATGCTATGCTTAGCAGTTATAGGGATGAACTATTTATGGAGTTGTACTTTTGGAACAGACCGATTGCCTACAGGGAAAAACTCTGGAGATGATAAAGTAAACGGCATTGTTCAAAAGTCTCATTCCTTGGTTAAAGAAAAAGAGAATACAAAGGACGAAATGCGGTTGTTGAGCAATGAGTACAGGTCTCAAGATTCTGATATTATGGCTGATATTAAAAACCTTGAGCAGCCAGCAGAATTGACATCCCAAAATGAAAAGATTTTGGTCAAGTCCCAATTTGTTGTTTCTTATAATATGGAAAAATTGTGTCCAAACTATGTTTGTTGGAGTCTTACGCCAGAAAGGTTGAATGGTAAAGTTCAACGTTCTGATAAGTTTCATGCTGATTTCTCCATTGATGAGTTTCAGAGAGTTGATTATTTTGACTTTAATGGTTCTGGATATGATCGTGGGCATATGTGCCCAGCAGGAGACAATAAGAACAGCGAAGAAGCGATGCTTGAATCTTTTGCCATGACAAATATTTGCCCACAAAACCACAGTTTAAATATGGATTTGTGGAACGATTTGGAAAAGCAGTGCCGTTCATGGGTGAGAAAGTATGGCACTTTGTACATTTGTTGTGGCCCCATTTTCGACAAGAAAACGTCAAAGACGATTGGTAGGCGTAAAAAAGTAAAGATTGCAGTGCCTGATCGTTTTTTCAAAGTTATACTCACATTAGAGGATACTCCGAAAGCGGTAGGTTTTATTTATCCCAATCGTTCGTGTGATGGAAAGTTCCAAGATTATGCAATGTCTGTAGACGAAGTGGAGAAGCAGGTAAATATGGATTTCTTTTACCAGCTTGATGAAGAACTTGAACAGAGGGTGGAAAAAGCATTCGATCTTAGCGCATGGGGAATTTAGCTATATGCTTTTGATGGATAATTAACGTCAGTTCGACATAAAGAGTCGCTTTGCAGAGGCACTACAAGACATATCTTTGTTATATCCGACTCACGTTATCTATCGTATCTGTGTTATAATCGTACTTTTGTAGATGCCTCCCATGAAAAATGACATTTGGCAATAATGGGGATAGGGGAAGCAGATGGAATAAAGATGGGAAAAAGATAAAATAACCTATTGGCAGAATTAAGTATGCACTAAATTAATTCCACCAACAGGTTAAAATAAGACATAAGAACATCTAAAATGATTATTGTATGCAAAAAATCCTGTTTATTATAATGTTTTCATTGGGCATGGTTTCTTGTGCCCAAAACCGAGATGCGAATAATGTCGAAAAAAGAGATAGTCTCAAATTTGACATAAAGGCCATGAATGCAGATAAGGGAAAGGCATGTTATGAACAATCACCATCTTTCCGAGGTGGTAACAAGGCTTTTTTAGAATATGTACAGCAGCATATTCAATATCCCAGATCTGCTTACGTACGAGGCGTGGAGGGGCGTGTCATTGTTGGCTGTTTTGTAGAGAAAGATGGTTCTCTTAATGAAGTCCATATTGTACACTCCATTGATTCCTTACTTGACAAGGAGGCGATTCGAGTAGTAAAGAATATGCCGAGATGGAATCCCGGTACATTGGACGAGGAGGCTATTCGTATGAATTGTGCTATACC
>CAJGCU010000040.1 GCA_904501945.1 uncultured Bacteroidaceae bacterium | reverse complement strand
TGCGTTGGTCGTAATTAGGCGAGTACCATCGGCATTAGGTACAACTCCGCGAGAGTCTACAAGTACGCCTCCTGAACGCCACGGACCGAGTGGCGAATCACCGAAGGCATAGCGAAGAGCGGAATTTGTGGAACCAAGTCCGTAGTCAGGACCAGAGTAACCTGAGAATACCATTACGTATTTGTTGCCTACTTGACGGATGGATGATGCTTCAAAGAAATTAAAGTCGCCTGGGTTCTGCCCCTTGTAGAGCGCAGGGTATTCAGTGCCTTTAGGGTCGCGTACTTCTCCGTATCTGCTGCTTGCAGGTATGAAATAGTCGTGCACTTTTGTCCCAGGCCGAATGGTATACATGTTGTTTTGGTCGAGTTCAAAGGCAGTGGAGCGCTGGAAACCGTAGAACACGTATGCACGGAATCCTTTGGCATAGTCAGGATCTTTCTTGTCTGTGATGTTTTCGATGAAGACCGATGGGTCGAAGTCGATGAATGAGCCAGGCAAACACTGGCGACCATCCTCAGTGAGGTTTACCGGAATGAATGGTCCGTCTGGACGATCACTCTTGCAGACCATGGCAACACGACGCCAGCCACGTGAGTGTGGATAGAGCCAGTAGGTCTTCTTGCCTGTCTCACGGTCTTTCACCTCTACAAGGTCAGGAGCAAACATGGTATCCCACTGTCCATCCACATAGTGAGTGAAGATTGGACCTTCATCGACCCACTGACTGAGGTCTTCAACCGGTGCTGACCACATGCGGATGTCGGGACCGCAATAGGCTGTGTTGGTCACGTCGTGCGAACCAATGATGTAAGCACGATACTTGCCTGGATTATCAGGATCTTCAAACACACGAGGTTCACCGTCTGGCAAGTGCTCCCACAGAGGGAGATAAGGGTTCTGCGCCTTGAGCGATACGCATGCAAGGCAAAGCAGGAGATTCAAAATAAGTCTTTTTTTCATATAAATCTATTATTAAGTTGATAATTAAGTATTGACTATCAGTTTTTGGGGTTAAGGCTTAGAGATATTGACGATTTGGCCCTTCACCACGGGCATTTCGTACTCGTTCACGCCATCGTGTGTGCTGACGAGCTTGAGACCTTTCGCTGCCAGAGCATCCTTGCAGCGAAGACGGAGCGTACCGTCATGCTCAGCCTTGATGGTAGCCTTGGTGAGGCTTCCTGCTTCCCATACCATGCCAACTTCATAGCCACCTCGTGCCTTGAGTCCGCTGATTTCTCCTTCGCTCCACGCTGTGGGAAGGGCTGGCAGAAGATGAATGGCTGGTGCCTTGTCGGTGATGGGGTCGCTCTGCATGAGCATCTCGGCGATGCCGGCTGTCACGCCGAAGTTACCGTCAATCTGGAATGGCGGATGTGCATCGAAGAGGTTAGGGAATGTGCGTCCGTTGGGGTACTCTCTCTCTCTTCCCTCGTTGGGGAGCAGACGGAGCATGTTGCTGATGATGGTGAAGGCATGATCTCCATCGAGCATGCGTGCCCAGAAGTTGGTCTTCCAACCAAGGCTCCATCCAGTAGCCTGATCGCCACGCTGATGCAGGGTTACGCCTGCTGCCTTCCAAAGGTCAGGAGTCTTGTAAGGAGATATCTGATTGGATGGATAAAGTCCGTAGAGATGAGAGATGTGGCGGTGCTGGTTGTTGGGGTCGTCGAGGTCTTCGCGCCACTCCTGCAGCTGGCCGTACTGGCCGACCTTCATCGGCGGTATCATGCTGATGGCTTTGGTGAGCTTCTGCTGGTAGTCGGCATCGGTATCGAGAGCCTGAGCTGCATAAAGCGCCTGCGAAAGGACATCACGAGCAATCTGGTTGTCCATGGTACAGCTTGCGCACACTGGTGTCTGCTTGCCGCGGCCACCCTGCTCGGGAGATACGCTTGGCACAACGAGCAGTTCGCCGTCACGCTCAACCATGAAGTCGAGATAGAACTGTGCAGCACCTTTCAGGATTGGATAATATTCACTGAGGAATTCCTTGTCGAGAGTGTACTGGTAGTGCTCCCACAGATGGGTAGCAAGCCATCCGCCGCCATTGGGGAACATGCCCCAGGCTGCTGCATCGACTGGGCCGGCGATGCGCCAAAGGTCGGTATTGTGATGCGCCATCCAGCCACGGCAGCCGTACATGACGCGAGCGGTCTCGGCGCCGGTCACGCTGAGATCCTTAATCATAGAGAAGAGCGGCTCGGCTGTCTCGGAGAGGTTGCATACCTCTGCTGGCCAGTAGTTCATCTCAGCATTGATGTTGATAGTATATTTGCTGTCCCATGGCGCATTACGCTTGTCATTCCACATACCCTGCAAGTTAGCAGGCTGACCGCCTTTCTGTGAGGATGCGATGAGCAGATAGCGACCATAGTTGAAAAGCAGCGCTACCATGCCCATATCCTTGCTGCCGTAGAACTTGTCGAGGCGTTGAACAGTGGGCAGATTCTTGTTGTCGGTTGAGGTCAACGTGAACTTCACGCGACTGTACTGCTCCTGATATAGTGCCAGATGGCGCTTCAAGAGGGTCTTGAAGTCGAACGTCTCTGCATTAGCAAGATATTGGTCATTCTTAACTGCAGCATTGCCGCTCACGTCTCTGTAGTTAACAAAGTTGGTTGCAGCAGAGATGTAAAGGGTGGCCTCGGTCGCGTTTTTTACCTGCAACGTCTCGCCATCGGCAGTCACGGTTCCGTCAGTCTTGATGTCGGTGCGGCACTGTGCGGCAAGGGCGGCCTTGACACCTTCTTGATCAACACCTAGAACAGTGGCAATCAAACTTTTGCCTTCAGCCTTGACAGAGAAGGGCAGCTGACATTTGTGTGAAAGGGTGAAAGAGAGCGCACCTTTTTTGCTTGCCTTGACATGCACTGCCACTACGCCATCTGCCAAGGAAGCTATGGCACGGCGAGTGTATTTCACATTATTATATATATAGGATGTGGTGCTAACTGCTGTCTGCAGGTCGAGGTCGCGCACATAGTCCTTTACGCCTGTATGGCCGAACTGCATGGAAAGGCTGCCCAAGGTGAGGAAGCGCATACCATGAGGGCCTTTAACGAACTCTCTGTTGAGCAGGTCTTCTGCAGCCTTTTCCTTGCCGTCGAATATGAGGCTGCGCACTTCAGTGAGATACTGCAAAGCGGTAGGGCTGTTGTTATTGTGAGGACCGCCACTCCAGAAAGTTTCCTCGTTGAGTTGGATTTCTTCTACATCGGTACCGCCGAATACCATCGCGCCGAGACGTGAATTTCCTAACGGAACTGCTTCAAGCCAACAAGTAGCAGGTGTGTCATACCACAAACGGTGGTCATTGTCTACTGATGCTCCACGAGCGGAAAGCGCATACAGGCATACCACTAGTATGGAAAAGGTGAGTTTTGTCAATTTAGATTTCATTATACGTAGATTTAGTTTAATTTTAGGCTTTAGTGTATAATAAAGAATGCTGCAAAGTTAATTCTTTTATAGAAAATTAACCACTTCGAACGTATCTTATAGTTGTACAAATGTAACATTTGTCACTTTTTACCACTTTTCTTATCAAAAACACTCTATAATTTGGCAAAACACAGAAAGAAACAGCCAAACACGACTCAACAACTATTGCACATATACTTTCTTTCCATCGTGAATATAGATGCCGCGCGTCGGACAAAGAACTTTCTGACCATAAAGGCTGTACCAGTGCCCATCATCTTGCACTTGCCTATTGCTATCCACAGTCTCTATTTCAAGCGCCTCAGCCGATGGAATCAGATACACAGCACTGACGTTTACACGACCACTCCAATCAATTTTAAGTGCATTAAGATGCACAAAATCATCCACACGTTCCACACCCTCATTGGTTACAGTCTCTTGAAGTTCAGACAATGGGAGCACGATAGATTGAAGTTCCTCATCCCAATACGGGTCGTCATCGTTGAAACGAACTGTAATCTGCTTCCAAGGTCCATGAGCAACAAGTCGATTGGCAAGAATACGCAAACCTTCTCCAGAACCTCGAATAACCATTTTTTCGTACTGACTCAAGTCTGCATACCGATTATGTTCTACACCTACAAAACCTGCCACAGCCGTTCCGCCATCTGCCCAATATCCCATATTCCAATCCACATTGACCGTCTTATCTACAGGTCGAGCGTCTTTGTCTGTATCATCCCATTCCTTAAACATCGCTGCCGTCAGTTTCTCCCAACCTTCAGGAGCGTCAAAGTCATCAACATGCACCATGCCAAGAATGCTACTGAGTACACGTTCGGAACGATATGGGAAATATTGTTCAAGCAAGCGATTACGTTCTTCCATATACTGATTATCCACCGTATAAAGTTCGCCTTGCGACTGATAAGGATGCACGTCACGACGATAATCGCCCCAACGAGCAGACTCTGCGTATATAGCAGAAGAAACAACCTGATACAGGCTGTCCCACAGCTGAACCACAGATTTTTGTCCCAACAAGCCATCCTCCGCAAAAACCTCCTTTGCACGCTTCAAATATTGACGTGCAAAAGACTCATTTTGCATGAGATTATTAAAAATTCCCGTGGGGTAGCTGTCACCATTGTTAAGTCCAAGCACATTTTCAGAATTGTTCTCAAAAATCTGTTCCGTATCCCAGCAAAGAAACTTGAACCCTTGGGTTTCAGCACCACGGCGACGAATAGCATACCAATTATGATGATCCCAGTCGGTATTACCTCCATACTGATTAATCAGCATATAATCAATAAAAGCATCAATGTCAAGCAATGCTTCCTGCTGCGGGTCATCTTCGCCTTCAGCATTCTTCCCCTGAAGTTTATAATAGCAAGCATCGTCTGCTGCACAAGCCGCCGTTTCTACCATCATATTCCAAGCATCAAGATTTCCCTCAGAAGCCTCAAAATGGCTACCACCTTCCTCCTCGATCTTCACTACATCTATATCGCTCTTTTTTCCTCCCAAATGACTATTGCCATACTGGTCATCAACCCTTTCTGCAATGTTATAGATACCCCAGTACATACCATTAAGGAACAGATTCACATAAAGCGCGTTGATGCTTGTATGTCCCATTTTTCGCTGCATACGACGTGCCCAGACATCACGGGTATATTGTGCTTTTTTACGTCCCCATTCGCCCCAGTGATTCCACGAATTGCCAAAATGACATCGCAACACCAACTGGTCAAACTTAGCAGGTTCATCCTCACCAAAAATCGGATATTTCAGCGTTTTCTCGCCATATTCCTTCTTGAAAACCAGACGAAAAGAATGCTTCGGATTCTTTTCAGCCAACCGTCCATGACCGCCATGCAGGCGAAGTCCGCAAGAAGCACTCATGTCATAGGAGGCTGTACCTTCAGCTGTTTGCATTTGTCCCCCAAAAAGTTCCACATGAGCAGGCCTTGTCCACCCGTTGCCTGTGCTGTCGCCAACTGGAGGTCCAGTGAAAATATAGATACCACCCGTTACGGAGTCGTTCCGATGGCTGAACAAGTTCCCTTTGTCTGTTACAATGCTAAGTGCCGGAAGCGAAGTCAATCCTTCGGCAATCTTGGATGCCAGCACAGCATCGTTTGTCATTTCCGGGTCCATCTCATAGTCTGCAGGAGCAGTGCCTGTGATGTCGCAGTATTTTCCCCAGGTCTGAGGATAACCCTTGGGGGCTTCAGGCTGCTGGAGCACATCCTGCACAAAGAGGTAGGTTGCCGTAGCTACAGGGGTAACATATCCAGTATCGGCAAGCGCGACAGCTCGCAAGAGGGTATTGCCTTTGACTGTGAGAGGTTGGCTATAGAGTGGGCTGACAAGAGTCGGTTCGCTACCATCCAAGGTGTAACGGACAGCCACACCTTCTGCCAATGCCGAATCACAGGTTATCTCGACCGTGAAGGGTTCTTCATAAAAACCATGAGGCTGGCTGAATGACAGCGACTGCGCTATAGCATTACCTCCGACTAAAGAGAAAGCCATTCCCATGAACCACTTGGCCATCTTTTCGTATTTGTTCCTTTTCATTTATTGCGATTGAGTTTTTGATTTTCAACCTTGCAAAGTTACGGATTGCAAGCCAATTGGAATTGTCTGTCTGTTACAAATATGTTTGGACAGGTTACAAAACCCCTCGATAGGTACCCACAAAACATAAAAAAAACAAAAAGCCCCAGCCGCATCATCAAAGGACAATGCGGCTGGGGCTACAAGCAGGGCATTCCTGCTATACTGTGCAAGAACAGGAAGCTTAGCGAATGATGAATTTCTTACCTTTCGAGAGATAAATGCCTTTCGGGAGAGCTGTTGCATCTGTTCCCATCCTAACGCCAGCGAGGCTATAGATTTCCTCATCAAGCCTATCAAGTTCGGTCTCGGTCTTTTGGATAGAGGTCGTCACTTCTGCCTCATAGGCATGAAGCACCGCACTTAGTTCTTTTGTCGCAGCTGTATAAACGCTGGGAGCTGTGGAAGTAAAACCTTCGTATTTCTCCATCGCGGCCTTTAACTTCTTGGCAGCAGCCGTCGTATCA
This sequence comes from uncultured Bacteroidaceae bacterium, assembly GCA_904501945.1. GTDB lineage: Bacteria > Bacteroidota > Bacteroidia > Bacteroidales > Bacteroidaceae > Minthosoma. Next base: position 13,066 of record CAJGCU010000040.1, on the reverse strand, counting down.
CCTTCCTTGAAAATGTTTTTCGCAGCCAACATTGTTCGATGGAATGTTCCCTTATAGGTATCGGCCAAGGAGGGGGCTGTCGTCAGCAGCAAGTTGCCGACAATGACAGAGTTCCAACCTTCTGCCATCTCGAAGTTCAGCACATAGCTCGCAGTCTTGGTGATGGCGAAATTGAATTCATATGCCTTAGAACCTTTGATTTGTTCAGCAGTGCTTTCCCTCATTGTGCCAGTTGAGGTCAAGGACAAGGCTGAAAAGACTGGGCTGTAAGTGAGCGTCATGACGTTAAAGTTGTAGGTGGCATTGGCGGACATTGCTCCTTCGCTCCAATAAACAGAGTTGAAAGAGACAACGTATTTGCCTGGCTTCAGCTGGAGCTTTTGGTCGGCATACAGGCCATAGTAGAGATTGCAAGCGGAATTATCGCGCGCACTAAGATAATAGCCGGCGTCGAAATCACCGCCTTGCTGAAAGTACTTCATGCGTACACCCGGACAATTGGCTGTACCACCTGCGGTAACATCTTTTGTTCCTGAAGAAGTGGTGTTTATGCGCTTCCATCCTGCTGCAATGCCCTCTCCTATCACAGGCTGTTCGGCATACCAATCAGGCATATATATTGTATCAACACTCAGCGTCTCGCCAACTTCTTCCACTCCATATACATAAGTAAAGCTTTCAGAGGGCATGACACCGCCTTTCACACTAACGGCATTGGCAATTGCCAGCGTGTATTCGCCATCAGCTACTGTGGCATCGGCAGGAAGGGCAAAAAGGATTTCAGGCTGAAAGCCTTCGGACTTCACATCAAGTACGATAGAGGTATTGCCTGACTGCAACGTAGCTTTTACTTTGGAACAGTCAATGGAATCGCTGAAGGTTACGGCAAACTCATTATCCTTGTCACTTAACAAGTCAAAAGACTGATTTTCTGGCGTAATGGAGAGTATTTCTGGCTCTTCTGCACCAAGACTGTAACGCTTGCAGAAGTTCCACACCTCTTCAGAAGTCAAGGCTTGTGCAGTATCCATCGACCACCAATGTCCTTTTCCTGCGAGTGTCAGCAGCGCCACCTCTACGCCATTCTTTCCGTTGCGATAACGTTTCAGCGACGCAGGCGAATTGGGCTTTGATGATGGATAAGGCTTGATGGTGACAGGCGTTGCATCGCATCCGTTAAACTTCACCCAAGCATTGATATGAGACTGCACTGGATCATACCCACAAACATCGTCGGCTGTTCCATGCGTGTGGATAATGGGAACGGGGCGTGAAGAGGTGGCATTAGGTCCTCCCATCGGGTAGCCGCTTACAGGTGCGAAGGCTGCAATTTTGTCCGCCATCTTGTTGGCAGCATAATAAGTGAACATGCCTCCCATAGAAAAGCCCGTCAAGTATACACGATTTTTATTGATGTGATAACGAGAGTACATCGAGTCTATGATGGTTTCCATGAACTTCAAGTCGCTGGTACCACCAATGTCCCAAGCCTTGTTAACACCATTGGCATACACAACAACAAACTTAGCCGTATCAGCTATAGTCTCCCACTTTGCCAAGCTCTGCAGATAAGGAGCATCCTGATTGTAGCCATGACAGGCAATGACCAAAGCCGCCTGCTTGGGGAGTTGGTCGGGAGCATACACAATCATGGAACGTGTAGTTGTGCCCACCTTGATGTTCTCTATGGCAGATACAGCAATAGAGAAACAAAAAACGCTCAATAACAATAAGATTTTTTTCATGTTCGATTAGGATAGTATTTTCTTAGTAAAAACAAATAGAATCATATTGCAAAGTTACCTATTTCTCGGGATGGGAACTATCTTCCATGATACCGTTTGTTTATGCCATGTTACATAAAGCCCTCCAAAAATACTTTTCTCAGGGTCTGTGGAGTACGAACAAACCGACATTTCATTTATAGGTAATCTTTTGTATTATCTGTCCTGGGTCTCCGATGACAAGCGATAGCGTGTGCCGCTTTTTGCTTCGGTCAATCGGGAAGGTCATCAGATAATCTTTTCTGTTTTCCATCACCTGCAACTTCCAGGGGAAAGACCATTCCTCAAACACATTTTCACAAACGACAGGCTTTCCGCCATCCAAGCTGACGCCAAATCGATTGCTGCGGTCTAACGCAACGGGCCACATAGGAAGTGTGGAGATACAGAACTGAATGCTGTCAGTTCCGTCATCCTTCACATCAAAGACAAGTTCAACGCGCTCTGACGATAGACTTGCAGCATCCTGGACCTCATCAAGAGGTTCGCCCAACTGCAAACCGACCCAATCTGTGCCAATTCCCTCTATCAAGCGGAAAGGTGCTTTCACTTTTAGCTTGTGGAGATTCAACGCATCATCATATTCGACTTTCTGCTGCTCGTCTGGAAGTCGGTAGGCAGAAGTCGGTACCGTAACGAGGTCTGGCATCATCTGGTATTTAGCACAAAAGCCAGGTGCAATCTCAGACATCATCTGGTCCCATTTACCATCAAGCAACGTGTTATACTCAGCCAAAAGCACTTGCAGACTATCGTATGCAGCAGTCGCCTCGCCTGCAGCCCCTGCGCTTCCTGTTTCATGATTGCGCTGAGCCATCAGGAATTTGCGATTCATCTGATAGGCAGACTTGACAGAATAGCCTAACAGTTCAAAAAACGCTGGCTGCATAGCCTTGCCCAACTGAGTCTGAATAAGATGGACGCGATTGGACAATGTCTCGTAAGCCGAAAGGCGCTGTTGTGCTGTACCTCCCTCAAAAGAGAAATTCGTGTCGTGCAAACGATTGTTCTCATCACTGTCCCATTCCATCTCAAAGCCCATATATTCAGGCTTTCTGTCCCATGCCAACTGATAATAAGAGTCAAGGATTTGCTGAAAATCATCTTTGTACTTCTTCCCGAAGATAGAAGAAAGCCAGCGAGCCTGATAACGATTCGCATTCTCATAACTGAACGAAGAGAAGTCCCAAGCCATGTCAAAGAAATACTGTACCGCGATTTCCATTGGCTTGATATCGCCAACATTCAGAAGCCAATAACGGTCAGCGCCAGCCTGATACGCTTTCAGCAACTCTTCGTACATGAGCGCCGGAGGCGTCGTATTCAGCCAGAGGTAGTCATGAGGGGTGCCGAGGTAACTGATATGATAATATACGCCAGAGCCGCCAGAGCGCTTCCGCTCTGCCTCATTGCTGACACGCTTCATATAGCCATAATTATCGTCTGGCCACACCAAGGTGATATCATCTGGTACACGGAGCCCTGCATCGTAAATGTCGAGCGTCTCTTTATATGGCACGAATATCTGCGGAATACCCGTCGCCGCTTTCTGCTTGTTGCGTTCCAGAATCTCACGCTGATCGGCAAAGACAGCTTCCAATGTGCGTGCTCTTACTTTAGGGTCGGTAGAGCCCTTCATCGCCTCGTCATGCAATCCACGCATTCCCATTGTATAGAGATTGTCATACTGAGCAGTCTCACGCAATCGGCTGTCCAACTTATTCCAAATCACTTCCTTATTTGTCAGATAGTTCCATTCTCCATCACGTTCCTTGTTCCACTCCGAATGAGCTGCATTGTTGAACAGGAGAGGCTCACAATGGCTCGTGGTAATCATGATGCCCCATTCGGCCGCTGCTACCTGACTTTCCGGATGGCTGTAGAAAGCTCCAGTACAACTGTGCATGGCTGGTGCAAGCATATTGCCTTTCAGACGAAGTAGCAATTCACACACCTTGTCATAAGTTTTAGGGCCTATATCGCCCAACTCTTTCTCAAAATTTCGTGAAGACCAGGTGAAAAGTCCCCAATCCTCATCGTTAATGAAGATTCCCCTATATTTAATAGTAGGAGATTGAGAAATGTAGTTCTCCTTCAGACTGAGTTTTTCCTTCTTCTTCACAGGAACGTCTGCCCACCAGTACCATGGACTAACTCCGATTTTCTCGCTGAGATGAAACACACCATAAGCCAAACCGCGCGCATCGCTGCCCACCACAAAAATACGCTTGCCACGTGTAACAATCTTGTATCGTTCCCATTCCCCTGCAATATCTCTGCTATCAATTTGAAATTCAACAGGGAGATTACCCATTCCTTCCACAGTAGCAAGTACCACCATCGCTCCATCCCATGCTTCATTCACCACTGATGGACGGACTGACACCACACGCTCAATGTCTTCACTCAACACCACAGCCATTTTCTTCACCAATGCGTCATCATTATTCGCCACCATAATACGGCACTGCGTCAAATCAACAGCACCCCATGAACACAGAGCCAAGCACCATGCTAACAAAAGAATAAGCTTCCTCATATTTGCTAGTTTGTAAGTTTTCGAGTTTATAAATTGTTTTTAAAGGAGTTAAAACTCACTTGCAAAGTTACTTATTTCTTCAAAAAAATCCTTCCTTTCATGTATTTTTCTTGTTTCTATGTTACAGGAGACTGCCTCTTATAACAGAATTTGTATATATAGATTAAAGAATCTATCTTTGCAAAACATTTTAATCCCTCTTTTCATGACTACGACAAAAATCCTCCACACCATTGCCCTGCTGTTTATAGTCACCAGCATCTGTGCACGTCCTGCACGTTTAATTGTACGTACCGTAACAAACAGCGATGGCACCTCGCTCAACATCCTGCTACGCGGCGACGAGAGTTTTCACTTCTACACAACCGAAGACGGCATACCTGTGCTACGCGATGCCAATGGCAACTACCGACTTGCTCCCGAAGCCATAGACAGCATTGCCAGCACTTGGGAGGCAAGATACAGGCAGCGAAGCTCCATGCAGGAAACACGCACCCAAAAAGTCATTCGCAAACGCACTTGGGGAGAACCTTCTTCCTACATCGGCAAGAAAAAAGGCATAGTCCTACTTGTCTGTTTCCCTGACTATTCCTTTTCTGAACAACACAATCTTGACACATTCCACGACATGTTCAACAAAAAAGGCTACAGCAAGAATGGGCATCAGGGATCTGTACACGACTACTTCCACGACCAGTCCTACGGCCAGTTCAACCTCACATTCGACATCTATGGCCCCATCGAGGCCAGCCATCAGCGAAGCTATTACGGCGGCAACACCAGCGAGGGCAGCGACCAACGGGTAGCCACACTTGCCGCAGAAGCATGCCAACAGGCACACCTTCTCTACGACATCAACTGGGATAGCTACGACTGGGACGGCGACGGAGAGGTTGACCAAGTGTACATCATCTTCGCCGGCCATGGCGAAGAAGAGGGTGCTCCCTCCGATGCCATTTGGTCACACATGTGGACACTCGACGAGGGAACTGACTACGACGACGGCAACGGCGCCATCCACCTTGGAGGCAAACGCATCAACACCTATGCCATGAGCTGCGAACTCGCAGGCGACAGAGGCACACAACTCAACGGCATAGGCAGCGCATGCCACGAGTTCAGCCACTGCCTCGGACTGCCCGATTTCTACGATACCAGCTACGATGGGGGATTCGGTATGAACAAATGGGACCTCATGGACTCAGGTTCCTACAACGGTGCAAACGGACACGGCGAATGCCCTGCAGGCTACACTGCCTACGAACGATGGATGGCAGGATGGCTCGAATTCACCTCCCTCCATCGCCCCACCACCATACAGGACATGCCAGCCCTGCAAGACACAGCCGTAGCCTACATCATCCGCAACCAAGGCCACCCCGACGAATACTTCATTCTCGAAAACCGACAACCACAAGGATGGTTCAAGTACGTGGACACCCACTCCACCTGCCACGGACTGCTCGTCTACCATGTTGACTACGACGCACAAGCCTGGAAAGAGAACACGCCCAACAACATTGCTACCCACCAACGCATGAGCATCATCCCAGCCAGCGGCATATACGGTACCCTGAGCGGCACTACAGGCAACCGCTACTACAACGTCAGCAAAGCGCAATACCGCGCCCACCTGTTCCCTGGCAGCAGCGGCATACGCCAGTTCACAGACGACACCCATACCAACAGCGGAGCACAGCTCTTCCATCCCAACACCGATGGTACACTCCGCATGAACAAGCCCATCACCGACATCACCGAGCAAGACGGCCACATCTCCTTCACTTTCATGGGCGGAGCAGCACAGGCCATCACGTCACCACACACCTGCAATCAAGAAAGTGCTTCTGCACCATCCTACTACACCATCGGCGGAACACCAGTTTCACATCCCCAGCAAGGCGGCATCTACCTCCAGTGGAACGGAGCAACCACACGGAAAGTCTTCCTCGCCCCATAATTCAAAGCGAGCACTCCACCATACCGCTCCACCATCCTTCAAGATCCTACTCCCTGAAGGTTGCAAACAAAAAAAAGAAATATTAGTGTTCGCTAAAAAAATTGTACGATTATAACGTGAGTTCAATCGATCTCACGTTAAGCCTGAGATTTTCCATAACACTCGCATCGAATCAGCATCATCGGAAAAAGCAAGTTTGAAGCAACAGCCCATTCCCCTCTTTTTGTACCTCAAAACAGGTGAGAGTCTCACCTATACCATAGGTAAGAGTCTCACCCCTACCACAGGTGAGACTCTTACCTGTTTTGGGGTGTAAAGCACGACACTTTGCGAGTCCTTGTTTCTTCAATCATAAACATGCCCTTGGGAGGCACCTGCGGTTAGCACATACAAAAAAAGCCGGCGGAAACAGCACGATTGTTTCCGCCGGCTTTTATGCTTTCTGAAAATAACTCCTTTACTCTAAAGGAAGGAACCAATTCTTTCTGTCACACAAGAAGGTATATAAGGCTGCATCATAATTGGATGCTCCATTGCGTGACGCCACCTTCTCGGCAAGGAACGCCGGATTATTGCGATGGGCGGAGAGACGCATGAGGTCATAGAAACGCAAGCCTTCCGCTGCTGTTTCCAATGCCATTTCATCACAAATCTTATTCTCGACAAAGAGAATGCTGTCATTCAGTCCGGCTAGTTCTGGTATCACATAGGTCGTATCAGCATCAGCGCTTCCGCAACCACGCGCATGTAGACCCTGAGTGTTGGTGCGGAGGAAGGTGTACTCGCTGAAAGAGATGAGATTACCAGCTGACAATTTCTCCTTTTCAGACATGAACTTATCTATATTATCTTTGCAAAGACCACGCTTCAGCACAAAGAATGCGGCTTCAGGGAATCCTGCCCGATTGAGCGCTTCCGCATAGCGCAGATACACATGCTGAAGCCTATACAGGCTGACATTGCCCGTACTATGCTTATGGCAGGTCTGACGCAGGGACGAATGAGCAGTTGAAGATGAAGACTCATTGCGCAAAGTATAGATACTATACTGACGCAAGTCACCACGCATGGATTCGTTTCTGTACACCATCGTATCAGCAGGCGCCACTGTGTCTGGGAGTAATGTCACAGGGTCTGAATAGACATGTACATAGCGCTGAGAACGAGACAATTCATCGTAAGCAACAGAGTGGGTTGCCTGATAATAATAGTTGTTGTCTTCGGTTGAATTGAACACATCTGCAAGCCTTGACACGATACCATCGTATTCTTCGGTTTCCATTGGTATCAATGTGAGAATTTCTGACGAAGAAGCATTCGTGAACTGAGAGGCATAGCCATCGACAATGTCTTCAAAGTCATAAGTGCTCCATGCTATGGAAGCGATTCCTGTTGGGCGCACGTCACCCTGCTTGGTCAGGAAGCTGTGATAATATTCTGCTGCCTCGCTGTATCTTTCAGCCCACAGGCACAGGTCACCAAGGAGAACCTTCATTGGAATATAGAATTTCCTTGAACTCAGCGAATTGATAGCGCCATAATCAGGGAATTCCACTTCGGCATGAGCCTTCAAGTCATCAATGAAGAAGTTTGCAATCTGCTTCACGTCGTAATGCGGGAATAATGAAGGATCTGCCTCTTTCTCTGTCAGAAGCGGCTGAGTATAGAACGGTACAGAACCATAATTGATGGCTAACTGAAGATATGTCCATGCACGGTATGCCTTGATAACAGCAAATTCTTTTTCAAAAACTTTATACCCACGCTTTGCCAAAGCAGTATCGGCCGTCGCTATGAAATAATTACAATTCTGTATGATGGCATAATAATCACGCGCGTTATTATACGGATTATCGGCACCTATCGTAAAATTCGCTATATCTTGAAGGTCAAGTGTAGCACTGCTTGTAAGCGTGGTAAGGTCGCCTCTCAGTTCACCCAACAGAATTGTGCGATCAGCAATGGTCTGCATCTTGTTGATGACTCCCATCAGCGAATAGACTGTGTCGTTAGGCGTATTGAGCCTGTTGTCTTCAACAAAAGAGACAAGGTCGCTGTCTGACTCTGTACAAGACGTCAAGCTCCCGACTCCGCAAAGAGGAAGAGCTAACGCTGCGAGAGGAATTATATTTTTTAGTTTCATCTTATTTACTTGTTTATTTATTACTTAAAGCCTATAAACTTCTCTGAAAACTTACAGGTTAATCTTCACTCCAAGAGAGAAGCTACGCCCTGGAGACAAGAGGCCTCGATCGATTCCCATACCCACCACGGCATTAGACTGGGCAAACTCTGGGTCTGAACCAAGATACTTGGTGATAGTGACGAGATTATTGCCTGCAGCCCAGATGGTAACTCCCTGCAGGTATGCACTCTGCACAGGAATGCGATAGCTGAGCGTTACATTTTTAAGCTTCAGGTATGAACCATCTTCAATCCAGCGGTCAGAGAATCGGCTGTTACCCATTTCGTCGAGGAACGACGCACGTGGCACGTCTGTAACCTGCCCATCATGTGTCCAACGGGCCAGCATGGATGTTGTCTGATTGTAGAAATAAGAACCTGACTCTATGATTGAACGCTGATAATTGTAAAGATCTGCGCCAAGCGAGTAGTTGAACGAAGCAGAGAAAGTTAAGTTCTTCCAAGAGAGCTGGGTTGAGAAGTTACCATAAACATCGGGGTGTGGATTGCCTATCACCTGCATATCATTCTTGTCTATGCAGTTATCTTCTACGACTTCCACAAACTTCATATCACCAGCCTTGAAATACTGCTTCGCACCAGTCTCGGTCTTCCGATACAACCTTGCTGCGCTAGCTGCTTCTGCTGTGGAAAGCACTCCATCTGTCTTGTATCCATAGAACAGACCTGCTGCAGAACCCACCTGATTGATGATGGTTGCATTATAAAGGTCTGACGTCACAGACTGCTTGCCTGCTGGCAGTCTCTTCACCTCATTTTTGTAATGCCCAACAGAAGCTGCCAATGACCATTTCCAATCTTTCGTCTCAAGCACCTTGAGATTTGCACTCACGTCAAAGCCTTCGTTATGAACGCGTCCGTCATTAATCCAATTGGTCTCAAGACCTGACACATAAGACAAGGTGCCAAGAGAAAGAAGATTGTATGTGTTAGCATTGAAGTAGTTTGCTGAAAGCCAAAGACGGTTCTGGAAGAATGAGCCTTGAACACCTACCGTGAAACGAGCCGTGGTTTCCCACTGCAACTTGGTGTTACCAATGTTTGCCATCGTAATGCCGGTAAGACTGTTGAACATCTTGCCTGCAACGAAATATGAACGAGAAGCAATGCTATTGATATCGTCATTGCCCAGAAGGTCGAAACCGGCATTCATTTTCAGATAATTCACGTTTCGGTTTGGAGTGAACCACTTCTCGTTAGTAAGAACCCAAGCACCTTCTACTGATGGGAAGAAGCCAAAAGCATAGTTGCCAATCTTCACTCCATCCTCTGCATCCACACCAAACTTACTTGAGCCATCCATTGCGATAGACGCAGAAAGGTAATAGCGCTCCAAGTAATTATAGTCGGCAGCAAGATAATAGGTTAAGTTCACATCTTCATTATCAAAGCCATCCGTCTGCTTGTAGTTAAGAGAGGAAGACATGTTTGGTGTCTTGTCATTGCCTGTATCGTATCCAATCTGAGTGTTTAGACGATATGTGTCGCGCATATAACGGAATCCGCCTTTAGCAGAAAGGAGGTGTCCCAGATAACGATGCTTGTAACTGAGATTGAGGTCATTCATGATTGTAATCTGACGACCTGCAAGTGCACTTGCACAGTTCTCAACAGAGCCAATACCGTCTACTTCATAGCTGGGCACCCCATTGGTTGGCAGATAGTAATTCTCATCGGTATTTACTAATTGGAATGCAAAATGATCGGCCAATGTCCAAGACTTATTGATATTCCATGATGGAGCAATAGCCAGAGACACCATACGGTTGCCAAAATAGTTCTTGTTCTGACCTTCGCCGTTCTGCAAAATAGCCAAAGGATTAGCAAGAGAGGTGGTATAGTCACTGCGTGAAGTAACCACATCTGACAGATAATCATCCGCCTCTGCCAAATAACCAGAAATATTCCCGTTAGTATCGTAAGCATAAGGAGAAAGGAAAGGAGACTTAATCATGGAGAGGAATGCTGGAGAAGAAATGATTCCATCCGTCACATTTTCTTTCACACCATCGTCACGCATATTGCGAGTGACGTCTGAATAAGCAGCATCAAAACGGACATTGATATCACGAGTCAATTTCAAATCAGAGTTAAGACGAAGATTGAATCGTGAAAAAGAGAAGTCTTCCAAAGTAGCATCAGCCCCGGCATAACCAACAGACAGATTATAATTTGCCACATCGTCACCACCCTGCACATTGATGCTATAGCTTTGAGTGAAGGCTTCTTTGTATACTTTGTCACTCCATTGCGTTGAATTGTGGTACATATTATAATAATAGTAATTCGGATCTGTCTGCAAGAACTTGAAAGAATTACTCTTTGTACCAGTCGTTCCTATCAACTCTGAAGCATATACACGGAATTGTTCTGCATTCATCATATCAGACAAACGTGGGGTGAGTTCATAACTTCCACCTATACTCACGTCAATCTTGGTTGCCATTGACTTATTGCGTTTCGTCTCGATAAGAAGAACACCATTGGCTCCTTTTGCGCCATAAATTGCTGTGCCATTCTTCAGTACGGTCATTTTCTCAATATCCTCCACCATTATTCCTGCGAGAATATTGTTGAAGAAGCCATCATGAAGAGATGGAGAGCCATACTGCATGTTTTGGATGACACCATCAACAACAATGAGGGGTTGAGCATTGCTGTTAAGTGAATTTATACCATTCATCAGCATTTTCACTCCCAGAGCTGGCTGTCCGCCACGCATCGCTGTCAGCATATCCCCACCCAAATGACGCTGAATCTGGTTGTCAACAGATAAATCATTGTTGTCATGGGTAACAAGAGCTGTTTTTGCGCTTGTCGCTAAAGTCTGCTTTGAATAAATCTCTCCAAACTTTGACGAATACATCTTCACCTCACCAACCTCATGGCTCTTGCCTACAGGCTGTTGCACCATCGTGTAACCTTCTGCAACAAACAGCAAGGATGTCGCATGTGCAGGAAGTTTAATGGTATACTCACCCTTGTCATCTGTCATGGCTGCGTATTGAGGATCATTATATGCCTGTACCTGCACACCAGCTGCAGGCATGTTGGTGGCTGCATCAACCACCTTGCCCTTCACTTCTGCCAGTTCTTGCGCGTTTAGGCCAAGAACCAACAATGAAGAATGAAGAACTGAAATTGCTATTACTAATATTGAACGTTTCATTTTTGCGCCTCCTTCCTTGTGGTTGTTTCCTTTACAACAATAGCGTCTTCATCAGAAACGGGTTTGAGGTAGATACAATCAAGATACATGTCACGAGAATACGATGTTTGGCGATTGGCAATGCTACACTTTAGCTGCAGACTAACAGTTGCATCTTGCTGCTGATAGTTGCATACGGGGAATGTAAACCGGCCAATCACAACTGTATCGACACAATAAGGATTATTTGTCATTTCCTCATCATAATTAACAGTCTTGTTTTCACCATTTTCGTCAACATAATTGAGCACGGCCTTGAATTTGTTTTTCTTGAAATCCTTGGAGAAAGCATTGCTCACAGTTTTAGGCAGAATGACAGCACAAATATCATAGGTACCTGACAAAGTGTTACGAATCTCAAAGGTCGCCGTCCAATTGCTTGTACTGTTGCGCTTAGTGATAGCCACATAACCATTCCCGGAAATGCTATCTCCGATAGCTTGGCGGTAATCAAAAGTACAATCCTTATAATCAATGATGTTTGCTTCACGCTCACCTTGAGTAATGATAGGACGGAAATAGAGGTCTTCTGGAGTGAATGGCCACTCTTTCATTCTATAAATGTAACCATTTGAACACAGAAGCGAATCCTTAATATTGGCAGGATCCATCAAACCTCCTGCCTCAAATGGTTTATAAAACACATGATAAGGCCATTCCGCTGGAGAAAAGGATGTTGAGAAGATTGAGTCTTGTTCTGAGCGTTGTGTATTTCTGTTGAAGATTAAATCGCGCGCAAGTGATACACATGTCCAATATTCAGAAATGGAATCGGCTTTTTCCAATGCGACGAAATTGAAATACTTGGATGCTTCAGCATATACAGGTTCCCAAGTTGCCTTGTCTGGAACTAACATCGCGAAAGTTGAGTCTTCTGAAATTATTTGATCGAAAACACGGAACAAGGCATTTTCTTTTACCATTACAGAATCTGAGTACACTTTTTCTCCATCAACAATACCAGCCTGAATGGACTTGTCTTCATCTAACTCTTGTCTTTCGAAATGTTTCAAGAATGCACCAATATGGTCAAACTCATCCATCGATGTCAAACCTTCATATATATTATATGTATATTGAGCATCATCATCCACAACATGCAAAAGGCCATTGGTCGCAGGAATATTGAAACAGTCGGAGACAACCGAAGCATTATAGATGGAACGTGTACCCAACTCAAGGAACTTATCATTCAGCATCTTAACATTCTCACTCGTCAAAGAATTCATATTGTACAAGTTGTGCGCAATATGATTCATTATAAAATGCTGACTAACGGAAGAATCTCCCTTCTCAGTCTGACAAAGCGACAGAAGAGAATCTACGTTGAAAGTTCCATTCAATGGAGCCCAAACGGTCAATGTCTGATC
>CAJGCU010000039.1 GCA_904501945.1 uncultured Bacteroidaceae bacterium | reverse complement strand
TTCAACAGTGAATAAAACTCCTTGTGTGCTTTCACATTCACGTCACGTTCTGTCACAACTTCCAGAATCTTCACAACAGGTTCTACATCTAAAAAATCCTCTAACACTTGCTCCAGCTCAGCAGCATTCTTGGCTTTCAGGTACTTGGCTCCACATTCCATGGCTACTCCTTCTGCCACAGTATCGTGCTGCGCAGAGATGCTATGTTCCAGACAAGGACTTTCAAGCCCTAGAAGATGATGAAAAATCTGCCCACAATGATTATTAAGAAGCAGAATCCTCAAAGGTGCGGATGGACTTTTTACGTATTTGTTCCAAAGCCCATTCTTGTCATAAAAGAAGCTGAGGTCTCCCGTTAGCAAAAGCGTAGGTTCTCCACTGCCTACCCAATAGCCAACAGCCGCCGATACACTGCCTTCAATGCCATTCACGCCACGATTGCCATGCACAGGATTGGACATACCATCAAAAAGTTGCCAATTCCTTACCATCGAGCTATTTGCCACCTGCACATGCCACAGATTCTCCAAGTTTTGCTTTATGGTTTTCAATACTGTTAAATCGCAAAAATCTTTTCCCCAGCATTCCTTTCCTCGCACCGATGCAGACTTTGCAAACATAGCCTGCTGATAGTCCTTGCGCTTGCCGAACATGGCTGATTCATGTTGATTCAATGCGGCAAGCAAAGCCTGAGGCTGAGTCTCGACAAGATGAGTGCAGCACATGAACAAGTCTGCCACATCACCTTGAGGTGAGACGTGCCAATGCCATGCAGGAGGATTGTTTCTTAAATACTTTTTTAAGGACTTTGAAACAATATGTCCTCCAAAGGTAATCAGCAAATCAGGGGCATTAAAGGCTTGAGCATGAAGCATTTCATCAAAGTTGCCAATGTAACGTAATGGTTCATCTGCTGTCTGTATGTTCGAAAGATGTTCTGCGCACACCAGACAATGCGTTTCTGACAACTGCGACAGAAGCGGAGCACAAACAGCCATTTCGTTGGGCAACATTTGACCAACAAGAATGAGCACACGTTCTGTACTTTCCCATATCTGACGCATATCTGCTGTTAGCAGGAACTTGCCGTCAGAACTATTTGCCCATTGCACCAGCCGAACTTCAGGAAGACGCTCGGAACTGAAATCGAACAATGGTTCTGCAATCGGGACATTGATATGGACTGGACGTTTGGTTTTCCGCATCTCTATCAACACCTCATTGATGAGTCGATTACAATGCCACAGTTCCTCATCGGAATCAAATTCCGGCAACGTCACGCTCTTAACAGATAACTGTCCAAAAACACCTTGCTGCGGCAATGTCTGACCATCCATCTGCCCCACCCAACGCTGCGGACGATCGGCAGAAATCACCATCAAAGGCAACACACGATAGTATGCCTCACTCACAGCCGGTGCCAAATTGAGCACAGCCGAACCGCTTGTAACGCACACTGCAACAGGAAGCCCTCCATTGGCTTCCATCAAACCTATGGCAAAAAATCCTGCGCTGCGTTCGTCCGTCACTTCGTAGCACTGCATACCTGCCATCTGGAAATTATGGACAAGAGCTGCATTACGACTGCCAGGACACACAACAACCTGTCTGACATCTGCCTTCAGAAGCAATGCTGTCAGTTGCTGTATATTGGGTTTAGTACTGAACATATTGTTTTGAGTTTTTCTTCTGTTTCTTGAAATTCCGTTTCAGTTGTCGATTCAGGCAAGATGCCACCACCTGCATAGAGTTTACACCTATAATGGTCATCCTCGGCATAAAGATTGCAGCAACGCAGATTTACATACAGGTTGGTCTCTCCATGAACGTCGAGCATACCTACAACTCCCGAATAGTAACTGCGGTCATACCCTTCATTCTCTACAATAAAGGCTTTTGCTGCATCTTTGGGCAAGCCGCATACAGCAGGCGTTGGATTCAGGCGATTCACAAAGTCAATCACTGTGACGGAAGGGAGGGGGGAAAAATGAAATTCGGTTTTCAAATGATATAAATTGCCTGCACGAGAAGTGTAAGGTCCAGCCTCTTCCACCACACGGCTCAATGGCGTAATGACATCACGTACATAATCAGCCACCAACGACTGCTCCATTTTGTTCTTGTCTGACCACTCTCCATCAGTGAGCATCGTACCAGCCAAAGCCACCGTGCAGTAATGCGATTTAGAACCAGCCAAAAGGATTTCGGGAGTTGAACCAATCCAATAACCAGTTTCGGGAGTATAGCAAAGATATACCATGGTGCGCGGATAAGCATCGCAAGCTCGAAGAAACGCGTCCATCGGACGACCATCATATCGGGCAGATACGGAACGCGACAGTACCAGTTTCTCAAATTGAGAAGGTATGACACGATGGAAACACTCGAACACTTCTCTATACCTCTCCTTATTATCCTCTATGTCAAATATTTTTCCATCCTCAGCAATCTTCAGCATATCGGTCTTGATAGTCATTTCATCGTCTGGACGAATTCGTACAACAGGATGTACAGCTCCATCAAAAGGCAACATGACAAAAGCACGACAATCTTCATCACCTAGTTCTGGATCCATACACACTGTACCTTTCTGAGAGTGCTGGCACACGATGTGCACCTCGTCTCTGAAAGGCAAACGATAAAGCGCATAAGCAGCGTACTTCCCGAACTCTATCATTCTCTTCTTATTTTTTGATTTTGATGATTCTATTGGTTACCCTCTCTGCAGAAATCACTTGACCATCTTCTCCTACGATATCAACATTCCAGACATGGGTACTTTTGCCTGCATAAACAAGTTTAGCTTTGCCATACACCACTCCTTCGGTTGAAGACATGGCTACATGACTGGCGTTCACTTCTGTGCCGCACACCGCATAATTTTCATCGTAATGATTAATATGCAAAGAACCAACCCCTGCTATGGTCTCGGCTAGCGACAAAGATGCTCCTCCGTGCAGCACACCCAAATACTGGCGAGTTGCAGGAGATATTGGCATTTCAGCAACAGCATACTCGTCTGCTGTTGGTATGAAACGGATGCCCAAAGTCTCTATTAGTGTCCCCTTCATTCGTGAATGGAGAAAGTCGCATTCTTCTTGTGTTAACATAAATGTGAATTGGTTAATTGGTGAGTTCTTATGTTCTTAAATTTATAAGTTTTGCCTTGAAGTTACAGGGAAGGCTTTAGTTGGTATGATATTTGCGCAATTCCTTTCTCAAAGCATGCGCTTTTCCATCTGTTACCTCATCCATCAATGCCCAAAACTGCACAGAGTGATTATGATGAACGGTATGGCATAATTCATGCAGAATTACATAATCTTGCAGATGTTCAGGAACTTGCATGAGATAGAGCGACAAACTGATGGAATTCAAAGCCGAACAAGAGCCCCAGCGCGTTTTGGAATCACGAATTGTCAAATTCGAATAGCTAAATCCATACAGATGAGCTAACTCTGCCACTCGTCGAGGCAGGCTCGCCTTTGCCTCCTTACGCATCTGCTCCACATCAACAGCAGTCAACAAAGGATGCGACTTCAGCATATTTTGTTTCTTCAACAGCGAAGAACGAAAGCGCTCTATCGTGCTTTTGACAAATGCCAGTGATGCGCCCCGAAAGGCTGTAACACGAAGACCGCCAACCTCAGGGCGCATGATGATGCTGCGCGCTCTGGGGTTGACGGTCACTATTACCGTCCCAAAATCAGGGTCTTGGTAGGTCATCATTCTCTCATGCCCATCAGCTAACCGACCTACTTAGAGAACTCCTTGTATATTTTCTCGGCGATTTCCTTCATTTCCTCAGCAGAAAGACTCATCTTCGAATTAGCAAAGTTCATGTCCTTCTCGCTTTGCATAGGAATGAGATGAATGTGAGCATGAGGTACTTCAAGACCCAATACGGCCTGACCGACCTTCACGCAGGGAAATGCAGCCTTGATAGCAACTGCTACTTTCTTAGCAAACACCTCGAAACGAGCCAATTCATCATCTTCCATATCAAAGATATAATCGACCTCTCGACGAGGAATGACCAACGTATGGCCCTTCACCATGGGATTGATGTCGAGAAAAGCATAAAACTCCTCATTCTCGGCACATTTATATGAAGGAATCTCTCCTTCTGCAATCTTAGAGAAAATGCTCATAAATTTTCTATTTCCAGTTTATCCAAAACTGATGTTCATAATCTCAAACTTCATCACACCACGAGGAACTGTTACTTCTGCAACATCGCCAACTTTCTTTCCCAGCAATCCCTGAGCAATTGGTGTCTTGATTGAAATCTTGTTTTCACGCAAGTTAGCTTCACCCTCACTCACAATAGTGTAAGTAAGTTTCATGCCATTCTCAATATTTTTGAGTTCCACCTTTGAGAGAATTTGAACTTCATCTGTTTTTGTCAGCTTTGAGGGATCAAGAATCTTAGCCTCTGCAAGAGTTGCCTTCAGTTCTGCAATTCTTGTTTCGAGCTTTCCCTGCGCCTCTTTAGCTGCATCATATTCAGCATTTTCAGAGAGGTCACCCTTTTCACGAGCCTCTGCAATCTGGCGGATTACCTCAGGACGATCAACCTCCTCCAACTGCTTAATTTGGGCACGAAGCTTGTCGTAGCCCTCCTGTGACATATAAGCCATAATATTCTAAATTTAGTGAATCTTTTTTAGGTTAATTTCAATCAGCGAGTCCCTTCTGGACTAAAAGAAAAAGAATCCCGACATCTGTACATGTCGGAACCCTTTCTATATTTTTCGTGTACAAAGGTACGGCTTTTTCCTTTACCAACCAACTTTTTTACGTTTTTTTTAGAAACTCACAGCTAAACCAGCCAAGAAGTTGGCGCCAATGTTACGATAGCCGAAATAACGGTCGTAATTCTGGTTGAGAAGATTGTCACCCTTAACAAAAAGAGTAAATGGAACAGAAACAGGTAATGTATAGCGTATACTCGCACCAAGATTCACTGTATTGCTTCTCTCATAACTCTTACCATTCACAGTCAAATCTGGATCTTCATAGCATGCAAATGCCCAATCTAGGCCCACATATAAATCCTTGACAATCTTGAAGTCAGCCTTCCAATCCATTTCAAAAGCAGGTCGAACATACGAACCTTTCACCCATTCGCCATCATGCTTGTTGCTTTCGATATTCAACCTATTTTTGGCATCAATCCGCAACACATCCTTGTAGGCATAGGAGAAATCCGCATTCACATAAAAGCATCTGCTCTTTCTGAACTCCACCATCGGAAGCGCCAAAGACTTCTTTGACTGAGAGAGAACAACCATGTCGGCCTGATTCTCCGACATGTCGAATCCTCCACTAATATCTGCATTAAAACCATTCATACCCGTCATACGGTATCCTACCTTCGCATCTATCTGATGAAACTCTGCCTCCATCTTCACTTCGCCTGCTACAGGCACAAAATAAGGATTCAGCTGGGTTAATCGGCGGAAATCATTATCTTCTTCATAACCCCGAACCTCTGCATACACATCATTGCAAGAATTGAGATGATAAGCAATAGAAACATCAGGAGCCACTTTCCCTTCTGAATTAGCAAAAATGCCCAATTTTAGACGCATCTGCTTCGTATTATATATATAATGTGGAGTAAATCGGAAACGTGACATGCCTTCCAGTTCGTCATTGTCGTAAGTAGAATTCACAAAATTCACCCCCACTCCCAAACAATGTTCGTCTGTCAAGCCGTATGCCATGCTGGCATTAGCCAGAAGCAACATCTCGCCAAGTTTATCGTCAAGAGTAGTCAAATAATTCTGCTTGAAAAACCTGATTCCCGCTTCTGCACCTACAACAAAAGCTCCAGTTTTGTAGGGAGTCAATCCGATAGTCGCATCACCCAACATATTGTGCTGCTTGTCTGTCTCGCCCACGCCGCTCCAATAGTTGAACAGACGATTTTCGAAACCGCCTTTTACAAAGAATTCTCCACCATTGTCAAATCGGTGACCGTACTGCAATGCTGCACGGTTTTGATAATCACGGCTCTTCCACTCATACTTGCCAAAGGCATCATTTTCTGTTGACTTGCCATTAAATCCTTTCAGCGTCAGGTCAACAGACAAAGCATCATTGTCCGTCAGGCCAAACTGATAAGACGCCTGCCCGTCAAGATTGCCATGACTGCCACCTCCCAAATGAACGTAGCCTCTCTTATTGCCCTTTCGCACAGCATCGCTGCCGTATTCCCCCAGAGGCGAGTCTGCATAACTGCCCAGCGACTGACTCTGCACCGCATACTGCATGGTATAATGCTGCACTTGCGTTTCTGCCACCTGTGCTTTCACTTCCACCTTCTTTACATCGGAAACAACAGGTTTCACTTCGTTTGTCACCTCCACCGTATTGTCCAACTGTGCAAAGGATACGGAAAGTGAAAAACTAAAAACTAAAAACGATAGTATTCTTTTCATGCTCACCTTCATTTTTTCAATTTTCTAATCTTCCCAATCTCTCTTCAATCAACACCTTGATATCATCATCCTCCTTATAGTTTGCCTTCAGCGACTCAAGCGTCTGCTTTGCTTCCACAGCACGCTCCTGCATCTTATAAACATCACTCAGCAGAATGAATGCACGTGCTAGCCAATAGGAGCGACTGATGCCTTCGTCAATAGCCTTGATAAGCTGCTGCTCTGCCTCCTGATACTGCCCTGTGTCATAAAGCACCTGTGCTGCCAGCACTGGAGCCTTGGCCTGTTCTGTCTCGATAGAATCTTGTGCCGCCGCAATAGAATCCTGAATAGCAATGTTCGTCGCCATGTTTGTCAGTTCGTCGCTTGCCTTCTTCGCATACTCGCTGTTAGGGTATCTAAGGGCAATATCGCCGAAAACAGCTGCAGCCTCATCCACCCGACCCGACAGCACATGAGCACGTCCTTGCTCATAGAGTGCCTGGGCAGCTAACGACGAACCAGCATACTCTTCGTTCATCTGGTTGATGATTTCCACCTTCTTATCGTAATTGCCACGCAAACCTTCAATGTATGCCTGCTGCAACATAGAGTAGTCGCCCAACGTCCTATCTGTTTCTTTCGCCTTTGCATAGTTGGCAACAGCCTCATCATAACTGCGCATATTCAAGAAGCAGTCACCCACACGGTTGTAAGCATCTGCTTTCATGGTTCTACTGGCATCTGGCAGCGAAACCACTTTTTGGAACTGAGCTATCGCTGCATTATACTTTAATTGTTTGAACTGAGCATAACCCAGACTATACACAGCATAAGCGTTATTCCTCAGCTGTCCATTCTTCGTACGTGTACCCAAATTGATAGCTGTATTCAAGTCATTAGCAGCCTGCACAACATTGTTCAGGCGATAATTGCAGTCGCCTTTTATATAATAGGATTCCGCATACGCTTCTGCATCTTGAGAGCCAAGCGCAATGGCCTGTCCGGCATACGTCAACGCCTCCTGAATCCGATTTGCGTTCAAAGCTTCAAACGCAAGGTTATACAGCACTTTCTGCTTGTCTGCCTGTGCTTCCGCATTAGGAGCCTGTACCTTGCTGATGGCATCGAGTGCCTTTGAATAATCTTTCTTCGTCATATACACCACCGTCAGGCACTGTGATACCGCTGCAGCATACTGCGATGAAGGGAACTCATTCAAAAACTGTTCCATCACGCTTATCGTTTGCGGCGAAGACTGTTCGTGCAGCATCAGAGAATAATTGTAGAGTGCCTGTTCACGAAGCGATGGAATGACAGACATCTGCGCTGCAGTCTGGAATGCCTTCTGTGCCTCAGTCCTCTTATCCTTTCGCAATGCAGCAATGCCCGCATGCAGCCACGCATTCTGCGCCATCTCGTCTTGTGCTGTCGCAGACGACTCTACCCATGCAGCGTAAGCCTTCTCAAAAGCCCCCTGATTGTAATAGCACATCGCCAACTTATACTGCGACGTGCGAGTCTTCTCGCCGGCCTCCAGATAGACAATGGCACGCTGCCACTGGCCTTCGTCATAGAGAAATTCGCCAGCCAAACGATACAGCACATCATTGTAGCTGTTCATCTCATCACTCAGTCCAATCAGCGGATAGGCTAATGGGACTGAAACTTCACGTCCCGCTTCTTCTGCCTCGAAAAACATCTCCAGCGCATCGTCAAAACGCCCGTTCTTGATGAGCAAGTTACGTTTCAGCACCGATAATACATCTGCATACTGCGATGAAGGATGTTCCTCCATCCAATCGCCGATTCGATTCATCGTGCCAGGAGTTTCCAGCACATAATCACACACCAGCATCAGTGCTTCAGCATCCTCTCTGCCCTTCACACTCTCACTTTCCTCATCCAAAAAGCGCGTCAACTGCTGCTTTGCACCATAGTAGTGGCCGTCCGCCACCGCCTTCACTGCCGTCTGCTGCGCCTGCATGCACAGAGCCACACCAGCCAGTAGCCATGACAATAACATTCTTTTTTTCTTCATTGCTGATAAATCAAAAATTCAGTACAAAGATACGAATATTTCGCCCAAATTTAGCGACATTAACAATATATAACGTCAGTTTGACGTAATGATGACGCAATAATCCTGCTTTTGCCAATGATTTCCATATCCATTTCAGGCTCTTAGTCATCAAACTGCAAGCAATAAGCCCGCGCGAGCAGGTTGGCAGCAGGAGAACCTTTCTCACGTCAAACTCACATCAAGGAGGAAAAATTGAAGCCGCTTTACTTTTTTCTCCCCCGCTCAAGACCATGCCTTAACATACCGTACCCCTCGGGTCCGCCATGGTGGACCCGAGGGGTGCGGCGCATCGAACCCGAGGGGTACGATTTTGGCAACAACAAGCATTTTGATTCACCAGAAAGAAGAGAAGGATTGCATCGTCCTAAAACTGAAACGATTAGAAAAATGTGTCGGCTTTAGCAAAAAAATATTGTATCTTTGCAGTGAGAAACAGAAGAAAAACACAGTTGAAAGTATTTGTTAACCCTCATTTCTAATACGAGTAAACCTATTGGCAGAATGAAGTACGCACTAAATTAATTCCGCCAACGAGTAACCTCCTTTTCTCCTTGCCTCAAATGTAACTCATGCAGTGTTATAACATCGACAACAAAAAGACCTCTCCATAATTTCTTGAGCACAAGCAAATTGCAGAGAGGACCTACTATTGGTCAGCGATTTCTACATCAATGCGGATGTAGATAGAGGCGGAACTTCTAATATCCAGGATTTTGTGTCATCATCATATTATTCATCATCTCTGAGCTTGGTACAGGGAACAATAAACGATAGTCTTCAATACCGCACATGTCTTTTGCTAGATTGTTACGCTTGAGGAATGCAAAATAAGTCCCGCTGTAAAGCAACAAACGTTCACGCACTTCCTTGATACGCAACAACGTATCCTTCTCTATCAGCATCAATGACTTAGCCCGCACAAGAGCTTCAAGCAAATCCTCCGCCTGTCCTTCATTTCCCGTATGATATAAACATTCTGCCAACGAGAGATATACATCGCTAAGGGTAATGTAAGGCATCACACCTGGATACTGAATAACAACACGCGTTGTCGCCCCTTGATCCGACAGCGCAAAAATAACTTCTGTGCTTTCCTCCACAGACACTCGGGTATATTCCACATCCAATTCAGGCGAAGTTTTGAAGTCCGTAGAAGCATCCAGACTATAGAAACCATTGTTTATCACTTGGTTAAGCAGCGGAGCAGCCTCACTATATCTCCTCGCATACATATAAAGGTTGGCTAACAGCACACGGGCAACGTCTTTCGACACAAAGAAAAGTCCATTGATATCCCCAAGTGACTCATTCTTTTTCTCTTCTAAATTTTCGATGGCAACGAGCAATCTCTTCTGCAAATCAATAAGGATTTCCTTTTCTGAAGTACGAGGTATTCCCGACATCGCATTTTCATACTGGGAATACTCCACAACATAGGGGACGCCACCCCAACCATACAGAAGAGTTGAGTAGGAGATTGCGTTTAACACACTACAAAAGTCGCCATAGACATTCAGATATCTTTCGTCAATTTCTCTTAGATTCAGCAATTGGCTATTAGCTTTGTAAAGATTGCTCCAGGCTTTATTAATATCAGTATCTCCAGACGTGATACGAGAAGCCCAACCCGTTTCCTGATTACTCCAATACGCCTGTTCTACAAAAGAATAACTCTGCATTCCTCTTAATAAAGAAAGGGCAAAACTAGCCACGGCCATCTCTCCATCCTTTCCCAGCTTAGGCACGCTTCCTGCAGGGATTTCCACAGTCCCTGCTTCCTGAGTAAGCGATACCGTCGCTACCACATTCCCCACATAGTCATACAGCGGAACGCTCGTCTTTTTCTCCGTATTCGAAGCCAGAGGAGACACGACAATGGTAAGAATATTGTTTTCGAGCGATTTGGTCAGAGTTATCTCTTTATCCCCAAGAGAAGACAAATCATACTTGTCGTATAGACCATTAAAGAGATTTTCTTCGACAATACCAAAATCGGGCTGCATAACCACCTCATCACTATTTTCAACTTGCCGCTCAAGATACACTGGAACGGGAGAATTTATTTTTATATTATAAGTTCCACCGTTGTTCGGAACTACAAATTCTGTACATTCCAACTCCACCTTCTCGCCATCTTTCAAAAATTCATCACCTACTATGCCATTGTCATTCCAGTCAACAAAAGCTTCAAGGTCTTTCACCTCCACATCAAGACCTAATTCCTCGTAACGTCTAACGATATTTTCCTTTATGCCAGCTAATTCTTCAAACAAATTTCCTTTATCCTTTCTTATCTGCGAACGAGTCGTTTCGGAAAAAGTCCCGGTTCTACCAAACTCTTCGCTTATCTTAGATAAATACTCAGTGAAAGCTGCTTCACTCCTGTCCATGAGCAGCATAGACGAAATAGCAATCAAGGCAGCAGACTCGTCTGTTCCTGCGATAATGGAGAATTGCGAAGCATCTTTAGAACTATACTTCTCCAAGCCAAACTGAATCAACAGTTCTCTTTGTGCTTGCTGATTGGCAGACTTGAAACTGCTTCCTGAAGCAATCAACTTCCGAATACGAGCATATTTCAAATGGGTTAGTACATTCACATTTACCGTCTGCCCGTCAGACAGATCCGCTAATGCCCTCAAAGCCAATGTCCCATTAGAAAGTGTGCCAGCAACCTCATTGAAAAAATATCCATTAGCCATCAGTTCTGCATAGGGAGACTGAAACTCCCTGCTACCTAACGTAAAATTGCCTAAGTCATCATTGATGGTAGTACTGTACATCTCTCCCATCACTTGCAAACGCTCATTCATCGGTTGAATAGTAATGGTAGAGCCGCTAATGAATGGACCTTTCTCCACCTTTCCACTGACATTGTAGCTGGCAGGCAGAATTTCATTTGTTCCTTCATCGCTGCTGCAAGAAACTGTACACACACATAAAAACAAAAGGCTGTTCAAAAGAAAAATACTCTTCTTAGCCTTCTCAAACATCACTTTCTTCATTTTCATATTTTTTATGAATAAAAGGGGAATCGTTCTATACTTACCAGAAATCCAATCTAAATGTACATAAGTATGAACAGAAACGCTATTCTGCAAGTTAATATAATTACAATCCCTCATCAACAAGGGGAATGTATCCTCATCGTCAAGAACATCGCAAAGGTACAACATTTCTACAAGATTCTTTCACTTCAAGTACAAAAAAGTGTTTTTCATAAAGAATAAGGTTTTCTTTTTGTTCGTTGAACGGAATATTTACCTTATCTTTGCATGTCAAATACTTAGAAAAATGACTCACAAATATGATTTTCTCGTTATCGGCTCGGGTGTAGCCGGTATGAGTTATGCGCTGAAGGTGGCCGAGGCCAACAAGGGCAGGATTGCTATCATCTGCAAGACCACGTTGGAGGAGGCTAACACGACAAAGGCGCAAGGAGGCATTGCCGCCGTGACAAACTTGATTGTAGATAATTTTGAAAAGCACATTGAGGACACCATGATTGCCGGTGACTGGATTAACGACCCAGAGGCAGTGAGGCAAGTGGTGACAGGCGGTCCTGACAGTATCAGGGATTTGGTGAAATGGGGAGTGAACTTCGACAAGGGAGAAAACGGAGCATTCGATTTGCATCGCGAAGGCGGACACTCTGAATTTCGCATTCTGCACCATGCTGACGATACGGGAGCAGAGATTCAGCGCGGACTGATGGAGGCGGTACGTAATCACCCCAACATTGACGTGTTTGAGCACTACTTTGCTGTAGAAATCATCACTCAGCACCATCTGGGCATCCGTGTAACCCGTCGAACTCCCGACATTGTGTGCTACGGCGCATACGTGCTGAATCCAAAGACGGGTAAGGTGGACACGTTCTTGTCGAAAGTTACCCTGATGGCAACAGGCGGAACAGGAGCCATTTATGCAACCACTTCAAACCCTAATATTGCAACGGGCGATGGTATCGCCATGGTGTATCGCGCTAAAGGCAAAGTGAAGGACATGGAATTTGTGCAGTTCCACCCAACGGTACTCTACAACCCCTCCGAGACACACCCTGCCTACCTCATCACAGAGGCGATGCGTGGATATGGCGGCATTCTGCGTCTGCCCAATGGCAAAGAGTTCATGCAGAAGTATGACGAGCGACTGTCGCTAGCTCCACGAGACATTGTGGCTCGCGCCATCGACAACGAGATGAAGATTCATGCCCTCGACCATGTGTGTCTAGATGTTACGCACAAAGATCCGGAAGAGACGAAACACCACTTCCCAAACATCTACGCCAAATGTCTTTCCATAGGTCTTGACATCACGAAAGACTACATTCCTGTGGCACCATCAGCTCACTACATGTGTGGCGGCATCAAGGTTGACCTCGACGGACAGTCAAGCATCAGAAGACTTTATGCCGTTGGCGAATGCTCATGCACAGGTCTGCATGGAGGAAACCGACTTGCTTCAAACTCATTGACAGAAGCGGTTGTTTATGCTGATGCAGCAGCAAAGCATTCTTTGGAAGTGATTGACCAATATGATTTCAACGACAAGGTACCAGAATGGAACGACGAGGGGACGATGACGAATGAAGAGAAGGTGCTGATTGCACAAGACGTGAAGGAGGTTGGACAAATCATGTCTACCTATGTCGGCATTGTGCGCAGCGACATCCGTCTGCATCGTGCCTGGGAGCGCCTCGACCTGCTTTATGAAGAGACCGAGCATCTCTTCAAACGCGTAAAGCCCACTCGCGACATCTGCGAGCTACGCAATATGATTAATGTGGGCTATCTCATCACACGCCAAGCTCTCGAACGCAAGGAAAGCCGCGGACTTCATTACACGGTAGACTACGCAAAACACGCATTGGATGAGAAAAAATGACATCAAAATCTGAACCACTCTTATGAAAAAGATACTATCATTTTTAATTTTTAGTTTTTCGCTGTTCATCTCCGCTCTAGCGCAAGACGCAACTATCCCTATGGATGAAACGGTGCGCAAGGGAGTGCTGCCCAACGGGCTCACTTACTATCTTCGCCACAATGAGTGGCCTGAGAAGCGGGCATTCTTCTACATTGCCCAGAAGGTAGGTTCCATTCAGGAGGAAGACAACCAGCGCGGACTTGCTCACTTCCTGGAGCACATGTGTTTCAATGGCACAAAAAACTTTCCAGGCGACCAGCTCAAGACATACCTTGAAACGATTGGTGTAAGATTTGGCGAGAACCTGAACGCATACACCTCTTTCGACGAAACGGTCTATAACATTGACAATGTAAATGTTGAGACTCCAGGTGCATTAGACTCCTGTTTGCTCATTCTGCGCGACTGGAGCCACGACCTTCTGCTCGAAGACAAGGAAATAGACAAGGAGCGTGGCGTCATCAACGAAGAGTGGCGCATGAGAAACTCTGCCATGATGCGCATGTATGAAAAAGCACTGCCCGAAATCTATGGCAACAGCAGATACGGCCATCGCCTCCCCATCGGCACGATGGATGTTGTGATGAACTTCCCCTATGACGCTCTTCGCAACTACTACAACCGCTGGTATCGTCCAGACCTTCAATCCATTGTCATCGTGGGCGATATTGATGTAGACGAAATGGAACAGAAAATCAGAAGAGTGTTTGTCGACATCCAGCCAGCCTCTCCTGATGCAGCCAAATTCGAGTACTACCCCGTGTTTGACAATGCAGAACCCATTGTTTCCATCAACAAGGACAAAGAACAGCGCAACAACAACATCTACCTCATGTGGAAAACGGAAGGGGAAGCCTTTCCACGCGAGATGAAGAACAATCCCGTCTATCTCTACCACATCTTCTACACCAGCGCTATGGGAAACATGTTCAGAGAACGTATTCGAGACATTCTGCAAAAGGAAGACGTGCCCTTCATCAGCGCAAGCTTCAGCTATGGTGACTTCTTTGTATCAAAAACCAGAGGAGCTTTCAATGCCACAGTGGTGTGCGAAGACAACAAATACGAACAAGGAGTCAAAGCCATCTATCGTGAAATCCTGCGTGTAAAAAAACATGGCTATACTATAGGCGAATTTGAACGTTTCAAATCAGCATACCTGTCTCAAATCGAAAATTCCTATCTCCACCGCGACAAGATTCACAGCAGCAGCTTTGTTGAAGCCTGTGTACGCAACTTCCTCGACAACGAGCCGCTAACCAGCGTGGAATGGGATTACGAGACCATGAACAAGCTCGTGCCCAACACCTCAGTGGAACTGGTCAACCAAATGGTGAAGATGATGCCCGATTCCAACTTTGTCGTTGCCATGTTTGCTGCCGACAAAGAAGACAACATTCTGCCTGCGAAAGAAGACATTTTCAAGTGGATGGCAGAGGTAGAGAAAGAAAATATCGAGCCGTTGAAAGACGAGGTGAGCAACGAGCCACTCATTGGGGAAATGCCAAAGCCGGGACAAATCAAGAAGATAAAGGATGACAAATATGGCGCTAAGCTCATCACCTTGAGCAATGGCATCAAAGTTCACGTAAAGCAGACCGACTTCTCGCCCAACCAGATCAGCATGTATGCACACAGCTGGGGCGGATACTCTCTTTACAGCCCAGACGAATACAGCCAAACAAAATTCATCGACTGGTCCGATGTTGGCGGATGGGGCAATTTCAGCGTGACAGCCCTCAACAAGAAATTAGCTGGCATCCAGGCTGTTGTTAAGACTGGAGTTGGAGCTAATTCCGAAACCCTTTCTGGCTCATGTGTCAAGAAAGACCTTGAAACCATGCTCCAGCTCACTTACCTCCGTTTCACTGCACCTCGCAAAGATCAGGAGGCCTTTGCTGCATCCATCAAGCGCAACAAAGCCAACATGAAGAATATGGAGCTTCAGCCCACCACTGCCCTTAGAGACACCATCAGCAAAGTGGTGTACAACAACAGCATATACTCTCTACGCACCAAGGCTGAAGAACTCGACCAAATCGACTACGACCGCATTCTTCAGCTGTACAAGGAGCGCTATGCCGATGCCAACGATTTCGAGTTCTTCATCGTCGGCGATTGCAATGCCGACAGCATCGCGCCTCTCCTCGAACAATACTTAGGTGCACTTCCAACGCTCAAAGGTTCAGAGAAATACAAGAAAATCAACCTCAAAGTAGCCAAAGGTCAGCACAAAAACATTTTCGAGAAAGAGCAGCAAACTCCAAGTGCAACCGTCATGTTCGTCTATCATGCCCCAATCAAGGTAAATCTCAAGAACGAGGTACTAGCCTCCATGCTCGAACAGCTCATGGACATGGCCTATACCGAAAGCGTGCGAGAAGACGAGGGCGGAGCCTACGGAGTGCCTGTTGGCATCAGCCTCAGCCGCTACCCAGAGGAGATGATAACCATCCAAATTCAGCTGCCTACAGCACCCGACAAGCGTGAACGCATGACCGACATCGTTTACCAGGGCGTAAAAGACATGGCCAGCAATGGACCTCTCGAAGAAGACCTGAAAAAAGTGAAAGAATACATGTTGCGCAGCCATGAGGAAAACCTGAAGCAGAACAGCTTCTGGATGAACCAAATGGTAAATTACGCCCTCTATGGAGAAGATCAGGTCAGCATCTACACAGAGACCGTCAACAGCATCACTGTTGACGACATACAGAAACTGGCACAGCATGTCTTCAACAGCGGCAACTGCATCGAAGTGGGCATGACAAGTCCAACGGACGAATAACCCTATGAACAGACAATTTCAAGCAAAAATCTCCATCAAACACTATGCGCTACTGGCAGTTCTGCTGTCAGTAGCCATTTATTTCGTATGGCATACCGAGATGCTTTCCTATCAAGGATGCGGCATCCTTATAGCAGCCGTTTTGCTGCTGATGGTCATTGTGATTGAAAGAATGATTCACACCACCTACACCATCACATCCAGCAACACGCTGATTATCCGACAAGGACGATTCGCCAAGGAAAAAACTATCCATCTGGACAACATCGACCGGATAGACCGAATCAAGCGGTACAGAATAGGCAACAAGCCCCTGCAAACTTATCTTGCCATCGTATTAAAAGACAACACAGAATATTACATCACTCCCAGAAACGAAGAAGATTTCATCAAATGTATCATTCAGAAAAAGAAGAAAAAAGAAACAGAAGAATAGCTGCGAACAAACGAATGTGGCTCCTTGCCATGCTGCTTGTTCTGCTGTTTCCGCTCCATGCACAAGAGCCAGCCGACAACACCTTCCTGAACGATTCTGTTCTTCATGACTCACTCCCCAAAGAACAGATTCTGCCCACATGGGAAGAACGGACAAAGAACGAACTCGACAAGTTTGCCGCAGAGGCTGAAAACACCTACTTCAACACAGGCATCTGTGTGTGGGATTTGACCAGCGACTCCCTGCTGTGGTCTTACAACGGACAGAAAGTCATGCGTCCTGCATCCACGCAGAAAGTCGTCACAGCCATATCTGCCCTCAGCATACTGGGAGCACAACACGAATTCAGAACACGCGGATTCTACACTGGCGAACTCACAGCAGACAGCACGCTAAAAGGAGATATCTACATTGTAGGCGACTTCGACCCCATGTTCTCATACGCCGACCTGTGCGAATTGGCACGCAGCATTCGCGACATGGGCATAGAGCGCATTGACGGAACCCTCTATGCCGATGCCAGCATGAAAAGCCCCGACCTCTACGGCAATGGCTGGTGCTGGGACGATGTGCCAAGCAAGAATGAGCCTTATCTCTGTGCACTCATGCTTGAGCGAGGCACCACCTATCCCGACTTCAAGAAGTATTCGGAAGAGGCATCTTTCCACCCCGCAGAACATTTCATGTATGCGCTCAGCCAAGAACTGCACAAACTAAATGTCACGGCAGCAGACAGCGTTGCACCAGTCAGTTATGCCATGAAGGAATACAGCCACGACGGCGAAAACTTCTATACCAAGACTCGCACCATCGAACAAGTGATGCAGCAGATGCTGAAAGACTCCGACAACCTCCATGCCGAAGCCCTCTTCTTCCAACTCGCCAACTTGAACAGCGGTCGCTACTGCACATGGAAAGACGGAGCAAGACAGGCCGAGAACGTGCTGCGGGAAGCAGGAGCTGCCACCACCTATCTGAACGTGGCCGACGGAAGCGGTGTTTCTCTCTATAACTACATCAGCCCCAATGCCATGACAGCCATGCTGCGCTATGCCTACCAAAACGAAGACATCTACCAGCACCTCTACCCAGCCCTGCCCATAGCAGGAGCCGACGGAACACTCAGCGAACGCATGAAGACAGGAAATGCCCACTTCAATGTAAGGGCAAAGACAGGCACACTCAAAGGCGTCATCACCCTGTGCGGCTATGTCAAAGCCTCCAATGGACATCAGCTCGCATTCTCCATCTTCATCAACGGGGTACTCAGTTCAAAAATAGCACGCGACCTTCAAGACAGAATATGCCAAGAATTAGCAAGATAACACCTTACACGCTGAAATTCAAGTTTCAGGCAGGCACAAGTAGAGGCATCTACACCGAACATTTGGTCAAATACATAGAAATCTCCGACGAGAACAACCCTGCCCACATCGGCATAGGCGAATATGCTCCCCTGCCCGACCTAAGCCCCGACACCGCATCGGCCATGCTCTTTGCCCACGAAACGGCACTATGGCACTATGACCGGCAGACACTGAAACTCAGCGATACCCCCTTCGCTCGTGGCGAAACAGGCATCCCCATCAATGGGCTCATCTGGATGGGCGACTATGCCACCATGCAGAAACGCATCGAAGAGAAAATCGCGGCGGGTTTCCGATGCCTCAAACTGAAAATCGGAGCCATCCATTTCGATGATGAAATAGCGCTCCTCAAGCAGATACGAAACCGTTATCCTCGCGAAGTCATCGAACTGCGCGTCGATGCCAACGGAGCATTTACACCCAGCGACGCCATGCACAAGCTCGATGCACTGGCAAAACTCAACCTCCACTCTATCGAACAGCCCATCCGTGCAGGGCAATGGGAAGCCATGGCAAACCTCTGCCGCAACACTCCGCTACCCATTGCGCTCGACGAAGAACTCATTCCCACATCGTTCGAATCCTACACCACAGATTACAAAGCCCAGCTGCTCGACACCATCCGCCCCCAATACATCGTCCTCAAGCCCTCGCTTCATGGTGCGCTGTCTGGCTGCGACGAGTGGATACGCCTTGCCACCGAACGCCATACGCAATGGTGGGCCACTTCAGCCCTCGAAAGCAATGTCGGGCTCAATGCCATTGCCCACTGGGTGGCACAATACAATCCTTCCATGCCGCAAGGACTCGGCACTGGACAAATCTACAAAAACAACATCGAAGGCTACCCGCTCGAACTGCGAGGCGACGAAATGTGGTGCCGTTGACATAGCGCCTGTTCGGCATAGCCCATTTGTGTTGACTAATAGAATATTGCTCAGGTGGAGCACTCTAGATATCAATGCTTTAACGAATATGCGGGAAGCGATTGCTGCGTATTTATGTTCCCCAAAAAAGCCGTGCATCAATGTACAAAGGACATGAGATACACGGTTTACATTGCTTTGAAATTCATCGAACTCACGTTAAATTTACAATACATACGAGAGACAAGTACTCTTTCGAGCGTTTACATTGTTTTTTCTTGCCCCGCGCAGAAAAAAGCAGGACGATTCTATTGCAAATAAAATAAAATTTGTATCTTTGCAACATCCGTGGGGAGAAATCCATGGATCAAGAATGCGTTTCTTGCTTTATCCTGATAAACCGAAATCTGGAAAATTTCAATAACAGAGGGATGAGGACAATGTGACGCTCATTCTGTTTGTATATCACTGTGTGTATAGCCCATGCTGTACCCTGTCAAGTATATACGACAGCGTGGGGTATTTGTTTCTCTGCTCATTTCTGTTAAGGGTTTTTCCAGAGCCTGGTTTTCGATGAGCAAGACAGGTCTCACGCTTGAACCAAAATGTGATTTGTATCTTGCTGATTATCAGTAATACAACAACGAAAACTCTGCGAATTGATACCATAAAGTTCCCGTTGTTTTTTTTATACAGAGTTTCAATGTAAAATTACAATCCCCAGTTTTTCAAGTTATATGTGGATTCTATGTCTGCTTCA